>CANFJQ010000034.1 GCA_947447615.1 Comamonadaceae bacterium | reverse complement strand
TCTTTCAAAGCCCAGCGCATGGCTTCTTCACCGGCAGGGCGCGCAACTTTGGCATCGACCAATTTGCGGCCAATGTCGATTAAATGGCCATACTCCACGCCACTGGGGCAGGTGGATTCGCAGTTGCGGCAGGTCAGGCAGCGGTCCAGATGTTGCTGGGTTTTGCGCGTGGGCTCGGCGCCTTCGAGCACTTGCTTAATTAGGTAAATACGGCCACGCGGCCCGTCCAGTTCGTCGCCCAGCAGCTGGTAGGTGGGGCAGGTGGCAGTGCAAAAACCGCAGTGCACGCAGTTGCGGACAATCGCCTCGGCGGCTTTACCGTCGCTGGTGTTGGCGTATTCGGGGGAGAGCGTGGTTTGCATGGCGGGCGTGGCTCAGGCCAGGGCGTGCAGGCGGCCGGTGTTGAACACGCCATCGGGGTCAAATTCGGCTTGCAGCGCGGTTTGGATGCGCTGCTGGGTGGCGTCTAGCGGCGCAAACACGGCGGCGCCCGCATCGGTGTCGGCCAGGGCACCGGCGGGGCGGCGAAACAAGCTGGCGTGGCCTCCGGCTTGCGCAGCCAGCGCATGCAATTGGTTGGCGGCAGCGGCAGGCGCCCAAACCCAGCGCTGCGCGCCCTGCCATTCCACGCACTGGGCATAGGGAATATCCAGCACCGGACTGGTTTGCGCCACCGACAGGCGCCAAAGGCAATCGTTCGGGTTAGGCGCCTGGGTAAAAAACACCTGCTGCTGGTTGCGCAGCGCATCCCAGAAAAACATGGCGGCTTCAGCATCAGCCGCCTGCGCCTGTCCGCCTTGGGCTTGTACATCGGCTTGCATTTTGGGCAAGGCGGCCTGCACCGCCGCTTGCGCGCCGCGCAAGCGCACCGTCAGGCGCCCGCTGCTGGCGCCGGGCTCGCAGTGCCAGCAACTGGCGTTTAGGGGTAAGGGTTGGCCGCCCCAGCGGTTCAGCAACTGCAGGGCCACCTCCTGAGGAAGTTGGCACACCATGCTCGCTTCACTCGGCGCAAAAGCCAGCACTTTGAGCGAAACCTCGGTCACCACGCCCAGGGTGCCCCAGCTACCGGCCAGCACCCGGCTGAGGTCATAGCCGGCCACGTTTTTCATGACCTGGCCGCCAAAAGTGAGGTGCTCACCTAGGCCGTTGATAAAACGCGCCCCGAGTACAAAGTCGCGCGCCGCACCCACACTGGCCCGGCTAGGGCCGCTCAGGCCGCTGGCCACCAGGCCGCCCACGGTGGCGCCGGCATGGCCGAAATGCGGCGGCTCGAAAGGAAGGCATTGGTTTTGTTCCTGCAACAAGGCTTCCAGGGTGCTTAGCAAAGTACCGCTGCGCACGGTGACCACCAGCTCGGTGGGCTCATAGCTGACGATACCTTGCAGCCCCCGGGTTTCCAGCAAATCCCCATGCAATTGCGCGCCGAAAAAATCCTTGCTGCCACCACCGCGCACGCGCAAAGGCTTGCGGCTGTGCGCTGGCACAGAGCGGGCGTGGGCTATGCGCTGGACAATGTCGTCCAGCACTTGCGAATGTTCGGGCATGCGTGCAATGGTAGCGGTGCGGCGCAATAGCACCCGTGAATTTTTTGAATGTGCCTTGTTTGAATTCTTGGCAAAACACATGCGTTAAGCCATAGCGCGTCAGAATGCGCTCCATTGCAGGGTTTTTTACGCCTTTTAAGTGAGTTTTCGCGCCTTGATGTCCAAGCCTTTACCTACCGTTATCGTTCTGGCCGCCGGTCGCAGCGCGCGTTTTCGGGCTGCCAGCGGTGGTCAGGACAAGTTGCAAGCGCTTTTAGGCATGCGCAGTGTGCGCGAACACACCATCGCAGCGGTGCAAGCCAGCGGCCTCCCCTGGTATGTGGTCGAAGCCGCGCACACTGCCCATATTGATCAGCCGGGCATGGGCGACAGCATCGCCACCGGCGTGCGCGCCTGTGCCCATGCTGCGGGCTGGTTGATATTGCCGGCCGATTTGCCCTTGGTGCAGCCCGCCACTTTGTGCGCCGTGGCCCAGGCCTTGACCGATCACACGGTGGTGCAAGCGGTGTACCAAGGCCAGCGCGGCCACCCGGTGGGCTTTGCCGCCACCTGTGGCCCGGCTTTGATGGCCTTGACCGGCGACCAAGGGGCACGCGCAGTGTTGCAAGCGCACGCGCCCTTTGCGCTGCCGGTGGACGATGCCGGGTGCATCCATGACGTCGATACGCCAGAGGCGCTGGAGGCGGCGCAGCGCTTGCTGGCGCAGCGCATTCAAGCCAGCTAAGGCCTGCAAAACCGCGTCTGCACCTGGGTTGCCAGGCTTCGCATCGAAGAACCAAGGGCGGTTTTGCCGATTTGTCTGGCGTTTAGTCCGCAAAAAAATGCACCGGCAGGCCGGGCACATCCACCCGCATAGAAAACACGCAGCCTGAATCAGGGTAGCGCTGCAACTCATCGTCCTTGCGGCCATGGCGAGCGCTGGTGATAAACAGTGTTTTCAAATCCTCGCCGCCAAAGCACGGCATGGTCGGGCATTGCGCCGGGGTGGCGTAGCTGGCCAGCATGTGGCCCCCTGGCGAGAAGCAGCAAATACGCGCGCCTTCAAACATCGCTAGCCAGTAGTTGCCCTGGCTGTCCACCGCCGCGCCATCGGGCCGGCCCTGGTAGCGGGCGTCGCCACTCACCCAATCAGCAGGCTTGGCGCTAAATTGAAGATGCGTACGGTGTGCGCTTAAGGTATTGGTGGCGGGCTCATAGTCCCAGCCGTGGACCAGGTGGCGCGGCGTATCGGCCCAATAGGCGCTGCGCCCGTCCAGGCTCCAGCCCATGCCGTTTCCGGTTAATGCGCCCTCGGCCATGGTGCGCACCAGGGGCGCGCCACTGCGCGCATCAATGCAATACAGCGCTGCCGCGTCATGCGCTTTGGTCTCGTCAATCGTGCCCACCCAAAAGCGCCCTAAGGCATCGCACTTGCCGTCGTTGGCACGCACGGTTTGCGTGTCATAAGGCAAGGTGATGAGGTGTTCCAAAGCGCCGCCCCAGGTCTGCGCGCGGAACACGCCGTGGCGCAAGGCGATGACCAGTCCGCCTTGGGCAGCCGGGGCGATACAGCCGGGCTCGCTGGGCATGTCCCAGACTTCCAAGTTGCCGCCATCGGCCTTGGCGCGCAGAATTTTTTTGCCCGGAATATCGACCCAATACCAACGCGATTCCTGCGGATGCCAAAACGGCGATTCGCCTAGTTCATACCTCTGGGGGTGTAGGCGGGTCCAATCGGCTTGGCGCAGTGTGCTTGTCATGGTGAAGGCTTCCAACGCTGGTTTGCGGATAGCCGCGATTGTCACCGGATTGGCTTGCTGCTTTGACGCTTTCGCTTGCGCAAACAAAAAAGCCCCGCACACATGTTGCGGGGCTTTTGAAGCAGCTTGCACTGCCTTGTGTTTTTCAGGCAGCGCAAGCTGCCGGGTGCTTAACGGTTGTAAGCCGTCTCGCCGTGCGAGGTGATGTCCAGGCCTTCGCGCTCGTCTTCTTCGCTGACACGCAGACCGATGGTCATGTCCACAATTTTGTAAGCGATGAAGGACACGACGCCAGACCAGACGATGGTCAGACCGGCAGCCTTAGCTTGCACCAGCACCTGGGCTGCGATGGAGTAGTCCGCAGCAGCAATGCCGGTGGCTGTTACCCAATCAGCCACAAAGCCGGGGCCACCCAGCGCGGGTGAATTGAACACGCCGGTCAAGAGCGCACCCAAGATACCGCAGACACCGTGCACGCCAAACACGTCCAGCGTGTCGTCAGCGCCCAGCATTTTCTTCAGGCCATTGACGCCCCACAGACCGGCAAAGCCCGACAAGAAACCGATGATCAAAGCACCACCGATGCCCACGTTGCCGCAAGCCGGTGTGATCGCCACCAAGCCGGCCACCGCGCCAGATGCTGCACCGAGCATGGAGGCTTTACCGCGCATCAGCGCTTCGCCGATACACCAGGCCAACACGGCAGCAGCAGTTGCGCCAAAGGTGTTGATGAATGCCAGGGCCGCAAAGCCATTGGCTTCCAGCGCAGAGCCGGCATTGAAACCAAACCAGCCCACCCACAGCAGCGCAGCGCCAACCATGGTCAAAGTCAGGCTGTGCGGGGCCATGGCTTCTTTGCCGTAGCCGATGCGCTTACCAATCATGTAGGCGCCGACCAAGCCAGCCACGGCAGCGTTGATGTGCACCACGGTACCGCCGGCAAAGTCCAGCGCGCCCATTTGCCACAGGAAGCCGCCTTTGGCGTTCATGGCATCGACCACTTCTTTGCTGGCGTAAGCGTCAGGGCCCATCCAGAACCAAACCATGTGGGCAATTGGCGCATAGCTAAAGGTGAACCACAGCGCGCAAAACAACAACACCGCAGAGAACTTCATACGCTCGGCAAACGAGCCGACAATCAGCGTGCAGGTAATCGCCGCAAAGCTGGCCTGGAAAGCGGCGAACACGATCTCGGGGATGTACACGCCCTTGCTAAAGGTGGCAGCAGGCGCGAAAGTGCCGGCGGCGTTATCCCAAATACCTTTCATCATCACCCGGTCAAAGCCGCCAAAGAAAGCGCCCCCTTCGGTAAAGGCAATGCTGTAGCCGTAAATAAACCACAGCACGACGATGAGCGAAAAAGTCACCATCACCTGCATTAGTACGGACAGCATGTTTTTGCTGCGTACCAAGCCGCCGTAGAACAGGGCCAGTCCGGGAACGGCCATCATGATCACCAAGAGCGTGGAGACCATCATCCAAGCGGTATCGCCTTTGTTGGGAACCGGCGCGGGTGCGGCGGCGGATTCTGCTGGTGCAGCGTCGGCGGCAGCAGCGGGCGCTACAGCCGAGGCACTTGCCGTTGGCGCTGCGGGCGCGTCTTCGGCCAAAGCAAACGAACCGACGCTAAGCAGGCCTAAACCCAGCGCCAGAGAGATTAAAAACTTTTTCATGGTCATATTCCTTATGGGTGCCTGGATTTACAGCGCGTCTTTGCCGGTTTCGCCGGTACGAATACGAACGACTTGTTCCAAGTCATACACAAACACTTTGCCGTCACCGATTTTTCCGGTGCGTGCCGCGCCTTCGATGGCCTCGATGACGCGGTCGAGCAAGGGCGAATCGATGGCCGCTTCAATCTTGACTTTGGGCAAAAAGTCCACGACGTATTCCGCGCCGCGGTACAACTCGGTATGGCCTTTTTGTCGACCGAAGCCTTTGACCTCGGTGACGGTGATGCCTTGCACCCCAATCGCCGACAAAGCCTCGCGGACCTCATCGAGCTTGAAGGGTTTGATGATGGCGGTAACTAACTTCATGTGTGCACCTCAGCTTTTCAAAAGTTGATAGCGAACGCAAGGGCTGCGCCGCTGCTCCGCGGAATCGGGAGACTTAGGCATTTAGCAGAAGGCGTGCCAAGTGCGGATGCAAAAAATTGTGGTCTTGGTGCGACAAGGGCTTTTTTGCATCCCTTTATTGCGCTAATATAACTGTACATATAAACAGTATGCACCGGCTTGGTGCAAGTGCTTAGATTTGGCGCAAAAGATGCGCACTGTTTCAGGGAGTCGATATGGGTTTATCTTTGGTACAAAGCCGCGCCTTGCTTGGTTTAGAGGCGGTGCAAGTCACCGTCGAAGTGCATATGGCTAACGGCCTACCTAGCTTCACGCTGGTGGGCCTTGCCGATGTCGAGGTGAAAGAGGCGCGCGAGCGCGTGCGCTGCGCCATCCAAAACAGCGGCCTGGAGTTTCCGCACAACAAGCGCATCACCGTCAATCTGGCCCCGGCGGACCTGCCCAAAGACTCGGGCCGCTTGGATTTACCCATCGCCCTGGGCATCCTGGCGGCCAGCGGCCAAATAGAAGGCTACCGCCTGGCGGAATACGAGTTTGCTGGTGAGTTATCGCTATCGGGCGGCTTGCGCCCGGTGCGCGGCGCGCTGGCCATGGCGCTGGCCCTGCACCAGGCCAAGGTGCAAACCAGCCTGGTGCTGCCGCCCGGCAGCGCCCAAGAGGCGGCGCTGGTGCCCGGTGCGCAGGTTTATTTGGCGCGCACGCTGCTTGATGTGGTGCGCCAATTTATGCCCGAAGGCACCCAGCCACCCGGCTTAGACGCCAACAATCCTCCGGCGCAAGATGGCTGGGTGCGCTTGCAAGCGGCCAGCCCCGGCGCGCCAGCCCAATTGCCCGACATGGCTGATGTCAAAGGCCAGTTGGCGGCCAAACGCGCGCTAGAGATTGCAGCCGCTGGCGGCCACAGCCTGCTGCTCATGGGGCCGCCCGGCGCGGGTAAATCTATGTTGGCGCAGCGCTTTGCGGGTTTGCTGCCGCCCATGGACACCGACCAGGCCCTGCAAAGCGCCGCCATCGCCAGCCTGAGCGGGCGCTTTGATATCCGTCGCTGGGGCCAGCGGCCCACGTGCAGCCCGCACCATTCGGCCAGCGCGGTGGCCTTGGTCGGCGGTGGTTCGCCCCCGCGCCCGGGCGAAATTTCGCTGGCGCACCATGGTGTCTTGTTTTTGGACGAGTTGCCCGAGTTTCCGCGCCAGGCCCTCGAAGCCCTGCGTGAGCCCCTGGAAACCGGCAGCATCACCATCGCCCGCGCCACCCAGCGGGCTGAATTTCCGGCGCGCTTCCAATTGATCGCGGCCATGAACCCCTGTCCTTGCGGCTACTTGGGGGCGCCGGGCCGCAACTGCCGCTGCACGCCTGACCAAATCAGCCGCTACCAGGGCAAGCTCAGCGGCCCGCTGATGGACCGCATCGACTTGCATGTGGAAGTGCCGGCGCTGGCGGCTGAAGATTTGCTGCAGGCTGCAGCAGGCGAAGCCACCAACAGCATTCGCGCGCGCTGCAGCCGGGCCTATGAACATGCGCAAGCGCGGCAGGGCAAAAATAACCAGGCCCTGGCCGGGCAGGAAATCGACCAACACGCGCGTTTGGAATCGGCGGCATCTAAGTTTTTGCAAAGCGCAGCGCGCCAACTGGGCTGGTCCGCGCGCGGTACGCACCGCACCCTGAAGATTGCGCGCACGATTGCTGATTTGGCTGGCTCCGAAATAACCGCGTTAAGCCATGTGGCTGAAGCTATGCAATACCGCCGTGCGCTTCAAGGTGCTTAGCTATCGCCCGCGAGCGCAGGGCGCAGCGGCGCTAGGCTTACTTATGGTGACTCAGCGCATTGCTCACCAGCTTGGCCGTGATGTCCACGATCTGGATCATGCGGTCATAGGCCATGCGCGTGGGGCCTATCACGCCCAGGGTGCCCACCACTTTGCCGTCCACTTCGTAGGGCGCACTCACCACCGACAGCTCTTCAAAAGGCACGATCTGGCTTTCGCCGCCAATATAGATACGCACCCCGGCGGCGCGGTCGGCAAAGTCCAGCAAGCGCATGATTTGGGCTTTTTGCTCAAACAACTCAAAGGCGCGGCGCAAATTGCCCATGTCATTGGAAAAGTCGCTGAGTTTGAGCAAATTGCGCTCGCCCGAAATCACCACCTCGTCCTGCTCTTGCGCCACCGCTTCCGAGTTGACCGTCACCGCAGCAGCCATCAGGGTGGCGATCTCCGAGCGCAGGCTTTCCACCTCGTTTTGCAAACGGCTGCGCACTTCCTCAATATCCAGCCCGACATAGTGGCTGTTCAAAAAATTGGCCGCTTCGATCAATTGCGACTGCGAATAATCGACCTCGGTAAAGATGATGCGGTTTTGCACATCGCCGTCGGCCGAGACGATGATGACCAAAATCCGCCGCTCCGACAAGCGCAAAAACTCCATGTGCCGAAAGGCGTTGGTGCGCCGCGGCGCCATCACCACGCCCACAAATTGAGACAGATTGGACAGCAGGTTAGCGGCGTTGGAAATCACTTTTTGCGGCTGGTCCGGCGCCAAGCTGTGAGAGGCGAATTGCTGCGGTTGCACCGTCAGCATGGTGTCCACAAACAAGCGGTAGCCGCGCGCCGTGGGTACGCGCCCGGCGGAGGTGTGGGGGCTGACAATCAGGCCCAGGTCCTCCAGGTCGGACATCACATTGCGTATGGTCGCGGGCGACAATTCCAGCCCGGATGCTTTGGACAAGGTGCGGCTCCCCACCGGTTGCCCATCGGCGATATAGCGTTCAACCAGCGCCTTGAGTAACAACTTGGAGCGATCATCGAGCATCAAAACATTTTAGTGATGTAATTTGCCTATGAACCCCCGCCTGAACCCGCAGTTCCGCCAGGTTGCCATCACCGGCAAATACCTGTCCAGCCACGCCCCGGCCGCGATGGCCGCCTCGCGCGCTACGCTGGACGGCATCGCCCATTTTCTGATGGACCAGGGCTGCGAGGTGGTGTTGGAGATCGATACCGCCACCAAACTGGGCCTGACGGGCTACGCGGCCATGGAGCTCGAAGCCATTGGCCGCCAATGCGATTTGTGCCTGGTGGTGGGCGGCGACGGCACTATGCTGGGCGTGGGCCGTAGGCTGGCACAGTTTCAGGTGCCGCTGATCGGCATCAACCAGGGGCGCCTGGGCTTTATCACCGATATTGCGCTGGACCGCTATGCCGAAACCCTGGGCCCCATGCTGGCCGGTGCCTACGAAGTCGATGACCGCAGCCTGATGCAAGCGCAGGTGATGCGCGGCGGGCACTGCGTGTTTTCGGCCTTAGCCATGAACGACGTGGTGGTCAACCGGGGCGCCACCTCGGGCATGGTGGAGTTGCGCGTCGAGGTCGATGGCCATTTCGTGGCCAACCAGCGCGCAGACGGCCTGATCATCGCCACGCCCACCGGCTCTACCGCCTACGCTTTGTCGGCGGGCGGGCCTATGCTCCACCCCTCCACACCGGGCTGGGTGCTGGTGCCGATTGCGCCGCACACCTTGTCCAACCGGCCCATCGTCCTTTCGCACAGCAGCGAAATCGCCATCGAAATCGTCTCTGGGCGCGACGCCAGTGCCAATTTTGATATGCAGTCCCTGGCCACTTTGATGCACGGCGACCGTATCGTGGTGCGCCGCTCGGAGCATGGCGTGCGCTTTTTGCATCCCAAGGGCTGGACTTACTTTGACACCCTGCGCCGCAAGCTGCACTGGAACGAGGGGGGGAGCTAAGCCGTGGGCCTTAAACGCATTGCGCTGCGCGACTTTGTCATCGTCGCCACGCTGGACCTGGAGCTGGAGGCCGGCTTTACCGTGCTCACTGGCGAGACCGGCGCCGGCAAGTCCATCCTGATCGACGCCTTGCAACTGGCGACCGGCGCACGCGCCGATGTGGGCCTGATCCGCGAAGGTGCTCCGCGAACTGATGTTAGCGCTGAGTTTGATACGCCAGCGGCTCTGCTGCCCTGGCTGGCCGAAGCCGGTTTTGAGGGCGCGGACAGCCTGCTGCTGCGCCGCAGTGTGGACAACACCGGTAAAAGCCGAGCTTGGATCAATGGCCTGGCCGCCACCGCGCAGCAACTGCGCCATGTGGGCGAACAGGTGCTGGACATTCATGGCCAGCACGCCTGGCAAAGCCTTACAAGGCCCGACGCGGTGCGCGCCCTGCTGGACGACTATGCCCGCATATCTACCAGCGCTTTAAGCGGTTTGTGGCAAAGCTGGCGCACCGCGCAAGCCGCGTATGACAAAGCGCTGGAGGCGCAAGACGTGTTGCAGCGTGAGCGCGAACGCCTGGCCTGGCAGATTGGCGAAGTGGACAAGCTAAACCCAGGCGCGGACGAATGGGATGAACTCAATGCCGCGCACAGCCGCTTAGCGCATGGCCAAACTTTGCTAGACGCGGCCCATAGCGCCTTGACCGTGCTCAGCGATGAAGAGCCTTCAGCCTTACGCAATTTGCACAGCGCCTTGCAGCAGATCCAAAGCCAAACGCATTTGGATGCCGACTTCCAAGGCCCTGCCGAGGTACTGGCCTCGGCTATAGCGCAGGTGGAAGACGCGGTACATAGCTTGCGCGCCTACCAGCGCCGCGTGGAGCTGGACCCGGCGCAACTGGCCGACCTGGATGCGCGCATGGCACTGTGGGTGTCCCTGGCGCGGCGCTACAAACGCAGCCCCCAAGAATTGGCTGCCACACATATCGCTTGGAAACACGAACTGGCGCAGCTGGACGCCGCTGCCGACAGCGCCCATTTGCTGGCCCAAGCACAGCAGGCGCAAGCAGCTTTTATGACCGAGGCGCGCAAAGTTTCTAAGGCGCGCCAGCAAGCCGCGCCTAAACTGGCCGCCGCCATCACCGAGGCCATGCAAGGCTTGGGTATGCAAGGCGGGCAGTTTCAGGTGCAGTTGCAGCCCACTGCGCAGCCGCACCAAAGCGGTCTGGAAGACATCGTGTTTTTGGTAGCCGGACACGCAGGCAGCACACCACGCCCGGTGGGCAAGGTGGCCTCGGGCGGCGAACTGTCGCGTATCGCGCTGGCGATTGCTGTGACCGCCAGCCAAGCAGGCGGCGCGCAAACGCTGATCTTTGACGAAGTAGATGCCGGCGTGGGCGGCGCGGTAGCGCACACCGTTGGGCGCTTGATGCGCAAGTTGGGAGCCGACAGGCAGGTGTTGGCGGTTAGCCATTTGCC
The DNA here is from genome assembly GCA_947447615.1 of Comamonadaceae bacterium. Taxonomy (GTDB): domain Bacteria; phylum Pseudomonadota; class Gammaproteobacteria; order Burkholderiales; family Burkholderiaceae_C; genus Allorhodoferax. The sequence goes on along the minus strand of CANFJQ010000034.1, from coordinate 12,287 downwards.
CCAAGTGGCCGCGTGCGCGGACCAGCATTGGGTGGTGCGCAAACAATTGCAAGGCGGTCAAACCTTCAGCGATGTCGCGCCCGTGCAGCAAGCCCAGCGCGAAACCGAAATCGCTCGTATGCTGGGCGGTCAAAGCAGTTCGGCGACAACCATGGCGCATGCGCGCGAAATGCTGGAGCAAGCCCGTGGCTGAACACAAACTCGAATTAGTCCTTATCACCGGCATGTCCGGCTCGGGCAAGTCCGTCGCCTTACATGCTTTGGAAGACGCCGGTTACTACTGCGTGGACAATTTGCCGCCGGCTTTGCTCATGCAATTTATTGCCTTGCAACAAGGCGAAGCCCACGGCCGCGTAGCGATTGCGATGGATGTGCGCAGCGCCAAGGGTTTGCCGCTGGTGCCGGGGGATCTGGACACTTTGCGCGCGCAGGGCATTGGCATCAAATCTTTGTTTTTGGACGCCAATACCGAGACGCTGGTGCGCCGCTATTCCGAAACCCGCCGCAAACACCCTTTGTCCCAAACCGATACCCAGCCGGGTGACGATCGGCGTGCATTGACGGATGCGATTGAACTAGAGCGCAGTTTGCTCGCCGATATGCGCGCGCAATCCCATGTGATTGATTCGAGCATGATCCGCTCGGCCCAATTGCAAGCCCATGTCAAAAGCCTGATTACCGCGCCGGTCGCCCAGTTGACCTTGGTGTTCCAGTCTTTTTCTTACAAGCGGGGCGTGCCCTCGGACGCAGATTTTGTGTTTGACGTGCGCATGCTGCCCAACCCGCATTACGAAGCGAAGTTGCGCGTGCTGACCGGCAGAGATGCGCCGGTGGCCGAATTTTTGCGTGCGCAGCCGGAAGTGGCCTTGATGCAGGGGCAGATAAGCAACTTTTTAGACGGCTGGATGGGCGCTTTGGTGCTTGACCACCGCAGCTACGTCACCGTGGCTATTGGCTGCACCGGTGGTCAACACCGCTCGGTGTATTTGGTCGAGCAATTAGCCGCCCACTTCGCGCCGCATTGGGTCACCTTAAAGCGCCATCGCGAATTGCAGCGCGAGCCTGAGCTGGACTTTTCGGGCCAGGCTTCAAGCGCGCCCTAGCGTTTCCAAGAGTTTGCGTACCGGCGCTGGTAAGCCCAGAGCCGGCCATTCCTGTTGCTGAATCCAGCCGCCCTCCAAACCCGGTAAGCGGCGACTTGCGCTTGTGCGCACAAGCATCGGATGCAGGTGCAAGTCTTTGTGCGTGAGCACATGCACAAAGCTTTCCAGTGTCTGCAATTTGCTGCGCGCAGTCGCGGGCAAAGCCCCGTGTAAAGCGGCTTCGCTGTCAAACACCGGCATGCAATAGAGGCCCGCCCAAACGCCTGGCGCAGGCCGTCTTTGCAGCCATACCGCACCACTGGCGTCTTGCGCCCACAACAGCCAGAGCGACTGGCTGCTGCGTTTGAGCTTGCGCGTGCGCACCGGAAATTCTTCCATGCGCCCCGCAGCGTGCGCGCGGCAGTCAAGCTGTAGCGGGCATTCGCCACAAAGCGGTTTGCGCGAAAGGCACACAGTCGCCCCCAAGTCCATCATGCCTTGCGTGTAGCGTGCCATGGCTTTTGCATCCGTCTTGTCACCGGGCACCAGCGATTGCGCCAAAGCCCACAGTGCGCGTTCCTGCGCCGCCTGCGCCAAGTCGCCTTCAAAGGCCAGCAATCGCGTCAGCACGCGCTTCACGTTCGCATCCAAAATCGCCACGCGTTCACCAAAACACAGGGACGCAATGGCCGCTGCGGTAGAGCGGCCAATGCCGGGTAAGGTTTGCAGCAGCGCGGCTTGCCTGGGGAATTGCCCGCCGTGCTCTTGCACCACAAGTTGAGCGCAGCGATGCAGATTACGCGCCCGGCTGTAGTACCCCAGCCCGCTCCACAAACCCATCACATCATCGGCGCTGGCCGCCGCCAAATCAGCCACCGTGGGCAGTCGGTGGGTAAAGCGCTCAAAGTAGTCGCGCACCGTGGCGACCTGGGTTTGCTGCAACATGATTTCAGACAGCCAGACGCGGTAAGGATCGACCGTGTTTTGCCAAGGCAGGCTGTTGCGCCCGTGGCTTTTTTGCCAGTGCACCACTTTGTCCGCCACGCCGGACATGCTTGGTGAACTTAAGGCTTTTGGCATACCGGGCAAAAAAAGGTGGATCGTTGGCCTTGGCGTATGGCTTTGATGGCGGTACCGCAAGCGCGGCAGGGTAGGCCCTCGCGCCCATAGACTGCTGCCTCTAATTGGAAGTAGCCCGATTCGCCCTGCGCGTTGGAAAAGTCTTTAAGCGTGCTGCCCCCGATCTGCACCGCCCGCGCCAGCACCGTGCGTATCGCGGCGTGCAAGCGGGTGGCGCGCGCAAGGCTGATGCGCTCGGCCCGGGTGCTAGGCCGAATCCCGGCCATGAACAGCGCTTCGCTAGCGTAAATATTGCCAACGCCCACCACCAGTTCGCCACCCAGCAGCACTTGCTTGATCATCGTTTTGCGCTTTCTCAGCGCTTGCCAAAATTCCTTGGCCTGGAAATCGTCGCCCAAGGGCTCCACCCCTAGCCGGCCCAATAATTTGCGGGCCTCGGGGCTGGACTCAGCATGTGCAAATACCACGGCACCAAAGCGGCGCGGGTCGTGCAGACGCAAGGTGCCTTGGTTGGTTTGCAAGTCCATATGGTCGTGTTTACCAGCCTCGCCTGGCGAGTGCTCAAAACGCAGGCTGCCTGACATGCCCAGGTGCAGCAGCAAAAGACCTGCGTCCAAATCCAGCAGCAGGTATTTACCCCGGCGCCGCACTCCCAGCACCTGGCATCCCGTCAGGGTTTGTGGCTCGCAGCCCAGCGGCCAGCGCAGGGCTTTGCCCATGCGCAGCGCCACGATGCGTGCCCCAGCAATGCGATCGGCAAAGCTCAGGCGTGTCACTTCAACTTCGGGTAATTCGGGCATGGGTGGATTAAGTAGAGCAAAGCCAATGCAGGGGCATGGCCCCGGCGCTGCGGGCTGTGGCGCAGGCCTTGGATTATTATGGCTGCATGTCACGCATCCCTTATTTGATGGCCCTTGCGCTGTTGGCCTTTGCGCCTGGCGCGCACGCCCAATCGGCCAAATCGCCGCTGCCCGAAACCGCTGCCGCAGAGAAGGCACCCGAGCGCTCTGCACTCACCGCGTCCATCTTTTACCAGGTGACGCTGGCCGAGCTGAGCTTTAACAATGGCGACATCGGTGCGGCCTACAGCCTGATGTTGCACGCGGCGCGTGAGTCCAATGAGGCGCAGCTGTTTCAGCGTGCAGTCGATATGGCTTTGTCCGGTCGCGATGCCAATGCTGCGGTGAGTGCGGCCAAGGCCTGGCAACAAGCCCTGCCGCAATCACAAGAGGCGGACCGTTACCTTTTGCAATTACTCATTGGGCTCAACCGCCTGCCTGAAACACTGGCGCCTTTGCAGCGCAGCGTGACGCGGGCCGCGCAAGCTGAACGCGCCGCGCTCGTCACCGCGCTGACACGTCTTTATCTGCGCGCCAACGACAAAGCTGGCGCCGCTGATGTGGTCGAAAAAGCCCTGACCGCAGAATTGGGCAACCGCAGCAGCGGGCCTGCCAGCTGGGCCGCTATCGGCAATTTGCGCCTGGTGGCTGGCAACCGTGCTGCAGCACTGGCGGCCGCGCGCAAAGGCGCTGCGCTGGCGCCTTTGTCCGACGAAATTGCTTCCCTGGCCATCAATTTGCTCGATGGCAGCAGCGATGATCTAGATGGACTACTGACTAACTACTTCGCTGCCGCGCCATCCAGTAATGTGCGCATGGGCTATGTGCGCAAATTGATCGACTTGCAGCGTTATCCCCAAGCGCTGGTGCAGGCGACATTGCTCACGCAGGCGCAGCCGGACTATGCCGACGGCTGGTTGGTGCGCGGCTCGATTGAATTTCAAAACCAAGACTTGCCACAGGCCGAGCAGTCTTTGAATCGCTATTTGGCCGCCTTACCCGCAAGCCGCGCGCAAGAGGACCCGGATGAGGACAGCCTGACGCCGCGCGGCATCGTGCAGGCTTATTTGCTGCTATCGCAAATCGCGGAAAAGCAGGGGGATTTTGCAAAAGCCCAAAGCTTTTTGGCGCGCATCAACAGCCCGCAAGATATTGCGCGCGTGCAAATACGCCGTGCCATGATGATGGCCAAGCAGGGCCGCACCGATGAAGCGCTGTCTTTGGTAAGCAACCTGCCCGAGGACGATGCCGACCAGGCGCGTACCAAGTTACAAGCGCAATTGTCAATATTGCGGGACGGCCGACGCGAGGAAGAAGCCTATGCGCTGATAAGCCAGGCGAACCAAAAAACCCCGGACGATGCCGACTTGTTGTACGACCTGGCCTTGTCCGCTGAAAAACTGGGGCGCCCCGATGAGATGGAAAAAATCCTGAGGCGCGTGATCACGCTGCAACCCGATTACCACGCCGCCTACAACGCCCTGGGCTATTCCCTGGCCGATCGCAACCAACGTTTGCCTGAGGCCCGCGAATTGATCGAAAAAGCCCTGAAGTTCGCGCCCAACGATCCGTTTATCTTGGACAGCCTGGCTTGGGTGGAATTTCGCAGCGGCAATAAGGCCGAGGCCGTGCGCATCCTGCGCGCCGCTTATGCCACGCGCCCGGATGCGGAAATTGCGGCCCATTTGGGTGAGGTTTTGTGGGCGATGAATCTGCGCGAAGAGGCCAATGCCGCCTGGGCCAAGGGGCTGGAGCTCAACCGCGATAACGACACGCTCAAGTCCACCATCTTGCGACTGCGCGGCAGCAAATGAGCGCCAGGCTGCCATCGGTCCGGCGCCTGTTTGCTGTCTGTTTGGCGCTGGTAGCCGCGCTGCTAATAGCCTGCAGTACACCGGCCAAACGGCAAGAGTACGTCACCCCCAACGACGTGTGGGAAGGCCGCTTGTCCGTGCAGGTGGCGGGCGACCAACCGCAGCGTATCAGCGCGGATTTTTTTCTGGAAGGCACTGCGCGGCGCGCCAGCCTCACACTCAACTCGCCGCTGGGCACCCGCATGGCGCGCATGCAGTGGGACGCCACGTCGGCCACGCTCGAGTTAGGCGATCAAAAGCGCAGCTTTGAATCGGTCGATGCCATGACTACCCACACACTAGGCAGCGCTTTGCCCATGCAAGCCTTTTTCGCCTGGCTACACGGACGGCCCGAAAGCGCGCCGGGCTGGGAGTTACAAACCCTGGACATGCTGCAAGGCCGTATCCGGGCGCGTAGCGTGGACCGCACGCCCGCCGTGCAAATCGATCTGGTACTTGAACCCAGATAATGCAGGCCATGCAGGCGCTTTACGACATTCCCGCACCGGCCAAGCTCAATTTGTTTTTGCACATCACCGGGCGGCGCGCCGACGGCTACCACTTGCTGCAATCGGCTTTTATGCTGATCGACTGGTGTGATACCTTGCATTATGAGTTGCGCCAGGATGGCCAGATCAGCCGCGAAGACCTGACTTGGGCCTTGCCCGAGGATGATTTATGCCTGCGCGCGGCCAAAGCGCTGCAAAGTGCCAGCGGCTGCGCCATGGGTGTGCACATCGGCATTGCCAAATCCGTGCCCGCCCAGGCCGGTATGGGCGGCGGCTCCTCGGATGCGGCCTCCACCCTTCTGGCCCTCAACCGGCTTTGGAATCTGGGCTGGACGCAGGCGCAATTGGCCGCTGTAGGCCTGCAACTGGGTGCGGATGTGCCCTTTTTTCTGCTCGGGCAGCACGCCTGGGTGGAAGGTGTGGGCGAACTGCTGACGCCGCTCGACCTGCCTGCGGGGCGTTTTGCGGTGCTCAAGCCCGATGCCGGCTTGGACACCCGCAGCGTCTTTGCCCACCCGATGCTGGAGCGCAATACCGCGCTTGCTATAATTTCAGGCTTCGCTGCAAACCCCTACGGCTTTGGCCGGAACGACTTGCAGCCGGTCGCCGAACTGCTTTGCCCGGCTGTGGGTCAGTCAATTGCCTGGTTTGCCAGGCAGGGATTGCCCGCCAGGATGACGGGTTCAGGAAGTGCGGTGTTTGCACCACTGCAAGCGGATACCTCCCTGCATGAAGCCTCTGGCAACATGACACTGCGGGTCTGCAACAGTTTGGAGGCGCATCCCCTGCAAGGGTGGTGTTGAAAGCGTTGGATTTCGGTTGACGGTCTTGTGCCGGCAACCCGTGTAGGGGAATCGCCAAGTTGGTTAAGGCACTGGATTTTGATTCCAGCATGCGAAGGTTCGAATCCTTCTTCCCCTGCCAAATTTTTTTAACCGTACAGCCAAACGGCACGATGAAGTCCTGAAACCGCCCACCAGCGCGCAGCTCCGCCCACCCAAGCCACTATTCCTATGCAAGCCGTCACCACCCCCGACTTCATGGTATTTACCGGTAATGCCAATGCTGATTTGGCTGCGGAAGTGGCGCGTGATTTGGGCATCACTCTGGGCGCGGCCCATGTAGGACGCTTCTCTGATGGTGAAGTCACCGTCGAAATCAACCAAAACGTGCGCGCTCGCGACGTCTTTGTCTTGCAAAGCACCTGCGCCCCGACGGCTGAAAACCTGATGGAATTGCTGATCATGGTCGATGCGCTCAAGCGCGCTTCGGCTGAACGCATCAGCGCCGTCATTCCCTATTTCGGCTACGCCCGCCAGGACCGCCGCCCGCGCTCCACCCGCGTGCCTATTACCGCCAAAGTAGTGGCCAATATGCTCCAGGCCGCTGGCGTCTCCAGCGTGCTGACCATGGACTTGCATGCCGACCAGATCCAGGGCTTTTTTGATATCCCTGTGGACAATATTTACGCCTCGCCCGTGCTGCTGGGTGATTTGCGCCAGAAAAATTACGAAGACCTGATTGTGGTTTCGCCCGATGTGGGCGGCGTGGTGCGCGCCCGTGCGCTAGCCAAGCAGCTCGACTGTGACCTGGCCATCATCGACAAACGCCGCCCGCGCGCCAATGTCAGCGAGGTGATGCACGTCATCGGTGAAATCGAAGGCCGTAACTGCGTGATCATGGACGACATGATTGATACCGCTGGCACGCTGGTCAAAGCCGCCGAAGTGCTGAAAATGCGTGGGGCTAAAAAAGTCTATGCCTATTGCACGCACCCGATATTTTCCGGGCCAGCGATTGAACGCATTACCAACGGCGACGCGCTAGATGAGGTGGTAGTGACCAACACCATCCCCCTGAGCGCGGCTGCTGCCAATTGCCAAAAAATTCGCCAACTCACCGTGGCGCCGCTGATCGCAGAAACGATTTTGCGCATTGCCAAGGGTGAGTCGGTCATGAGTTTGTTTTCGGATCAGGAAAATCTTTTCTGAACGAAGCAAAAGTCGGCGCGCTGTGGCCAGTTGCCCTGCGCGCTTTTTGTTAAACCGGAGTCACACTGGTCGCGGTGGACTCTTACAGGAGTAAGTTATGAAATTTGTCGCTTTTGAGCGCGCTAAGCAGGGTACGGGTGCGAGCCGCCGTCTCCGCATTACCGGTCGCACGCCCGGTATCGTGTACGGTGGAAGCACACCGGCTACCCCCATCGAACTAGACCACAACGCACTGTGGCACGCCATCAAAAAAGAAGCCTTCCATGCCTCGATTTTGGACATGGAACTCAATGGCACAGAGAGCAAAGTGCTCTTGCGCAATGTGCAAATGCACCCCTTCAAGCAATTGATTTTGCATATCGATTTCCAGCGCGTGGAAGCTACGACCAAGCTGCAAATGAAAGTGCCGCTGCACTTCAGCGGTGAAGAAAATTCGCCTGCCGTTAAGTTGGACGCTTGCTTGATCAACCACATCGTCAACGAACTGGAAATTGCCTGCCTGCCTGCAGGCCTGCCCGAGTTCATCGCCGTGGACCTGAGTAACCTCAAGAAAGGCACTTCGCTGCACGTCAACGATATGAGCCTGCCCAAAGGTGTGACGGCGGTCACCCGCGGCAAAGAAAACCCGGTCATCGTATCGGTAGTGACCCCGGCAGCTGAAGTAGTGGAAGCACCCGCTGCAGCGGCAGCACCTGCCAAAGGCAAGGCTGCGGCCAAGCCGAAAAAATAAGCGGCTTCTGGCACTTGAGCAAAACGGGCCCGCGCAAGCGGGCCTTTTTGCTGGTGCCAAGGCTTTGCTCTACCATGGCGCACCGCCGCTTTGCGCGCGGTGCTGATAGCGCTTACCGTGAGCCACCGCATGATCAAACTCTGGGTCGGCCTGGGAAATCCGGGTCCGCAATACGAAGACACCCGCCACAACGCGGGCTTTTGGTTTACCGACGGCCTGGCGCGGCTGTGGAAAACCACGCTGCAGTTCGACCGCAATTACTACGGCCTGGTGGCGCGGGTCAGCATCCAGGGCGAAAACGTCTGGCTTTTACAGCCCCATACTTTCATGAATTTGTCTGGCAAATCGGTGGGCGCTCTGGCGCGCTTTTTCAAAATCGAGCTCGGCCAGATATTGGTTGCCCACGACGAGCTGGACTTGCCACCCGGCCAGGCCAAATTGAAATTTGGCGGCAGCCACGCCGGCCACAACGGCTTGCGCGATATTCATGCCCAAATGGGCACCGGCGACTACTGGCGCTTGCGCCTGGGCATTGGCCATCCGGGCGATAAAGCTGAAGTGGTGCACTGGGTGCTAAAAAAGCCCATCCTGGACCAGCGTATCGCTATCGACCAGTGCATAGACCGCGCGCTGACGGCCGTGCCGGCTTTGTTGGCCGGGGATATGAACAAAGCCATGCTGCAAATTCACACAAGCGTGCCGCCACGGCCTAAACTTGCCAAACCTGTGGAGAACGCAGCGCCCAGCGCGCCGCCCGAATCCGCAGCCTAAGCCCAGGTGCCGCAGAGCACCGGGCCTGTTTTGTGAAGAATGCTTGTGTGAAGAATGCATCAGGGAGGACGCATGCCTTATTTTTCTATTTTTGGCCTTGCGCTGGCTATGGCCTGCGCGCAGCTACCGGCCCAAACTTTGTACCGCTGCGGTAACGAATACCGCGACACACCCTGCCCCGATGGCATAGCGCTTGACGCGCGCGATCCGCGTACACCGGCGCAAAGCGCCCAGGCCGATAAACAAACCGCCAAAGACAGCGCCTTGGCCCAGCAATTAGAAAAGTCGCGCTTGCAATCGGAGGCCATCGCCGCCAAGCGCATGCAAGCGCAGTCGCGGTGGGAGGCGGCGCAACAACAAAAGCGCGCCGCTGATGCCAAAGCCGCGGAACGTGCGCAGCAGGCGCAGGATGCGGTCGTGCTCAAACCACAAAAAAAGCAGCGCGAGGATATATTCACCGTGCGCAACCCTAAGCCGCCTAAAAATGCCGCGTCTGCGGCGGCGGCGCCTAAGAGCCCTTAAGCGCGCCTATCTTCACCAAGGCACCGCGCCCTTAGGCGCTGGCCGCCTGCAAACGCCGGTATTTTTCCCACAGGGTTTCGCGGCTTTCGGTGTGCGCCGGGTCTACCGGAATGCAGGCTACTGGGCAGACTTGCACGCATTGGGGTTCGTCAAAGTGGCCTACGCATTCGGTGCATTTTTCCGGGTGAATTTGGTAAATCTCCGGGCCCATGTAGATGGCTTCATTGGGGCATTCGGGCTCGCAGACGTCGCAGTTAATGCACTCGTCGGTAATGATCAAAGCCATGGGCGCCGCCTTATTTCCCGCTTTGTAGTTTGGCCTGCAAACGTGCGAGGACCGAGGGCGCGACAAACTGCGCCACATCGCCTTGTAGGCTGGCAATTTCGCGCACCAGCGTGCTGCTGATGAATTGGTAGCGGCCGTCGGGTGTCAGAAACACGGTTTCGATGTCTGGCGCCAAGGCGCGGTTCATGCCCGCCAATTGGGCTTCAAAATCAAAGTCGGTCACCGAGCGCACGCCGCGCAACATGGCTTTGGCCTGGTGCGCCACCGCGAAATCGCGCACCAAGCCGGTAAAAGGCAGCACGCTCACATTGCCCAGCGGCGCCACCACTTCGCGCACCATGTCCAAGCGCTCTTCCAGGCTGAACAGGGTTTTCTTGTGGTGCGCGGTGGCCACGGCCACGATGACGCTGCCAAAAAGGGCCGCTCCACGGCGAATCAAGTCTTGATGGCCCAGGGTCAGGGGGTCAAAGGTTCCGGGGTAAACGGCAATCGTACTCATGCTTGCGCTCCTAAAGTGGTGGCTTCAGAGGGGTGGCTTGTGTATGGGCTGTCGCTGCCATAGCGGTAGTGGCTTGCGAAACTGGGGCGATAGGGCGCAGCACATGGGCGTGAACCGCGCCGGCCTTCAGGTGCCGGTGCAAGGACCAACCCAGCGCGGCCAGCGCCTCGGCGCCCCAGGCCACGGGTGCTTCTAAATAAAGCTGGCCATTGGGCGCAATCGCTGTGCGCGCTGCCGTCAGGCCGCCTTCCCATAAATTGGAGGCAAAGGGCGGGTCCAGAAAAATCAGCTGCAAGCTGCCAGCGGCTGCGTGCCGCAAAGCCGCCAGGCCATCGCCGCGCTGGATGCTGACGGATTGCGCGTCCAACTGCGCCTGCGTGCGCTTGAGTTGTTCGACCAACTGCGATTCCTGCTCCACCAGAGTCACATGCGCCGCGCCGCGCGAGGCGGCTTCAAAACCCAGCGCGCCAGTGCCGGCAAAAGCATCCAGGCAACGCAGGCCTTGCAAATCCTGGCCCAGCCAGTTAAACAAAGTCTCGCGCACCCTATCGGGCGTGGGCCGCAAGCCCGCAGCATCCACCACTTTGAGCTTGGTGCGCTTCCACATGCCGCCGATGATGCGGACCTGGTTGCCGAGCTTGGCCGCTACGCGCGGCTTGGGCACGGGCTTGGCGGTGGAGGATTTGGGTCGCATGGGGCTATTGTCGTTGTTCGTGAACAAATACCGCAAACCCCCTAGCGTACGCCCACGCGCGTTGTATATGTAGCTGCCGTTATAGGTCTGGAGGGTACTTAGTCGGTGTGAATTTGCAAGGTGCATCGGTCCCTACCCGTGAGTGCTAAGGCCAGGGTTCTGCCCAGGTATTAGGATGCTCAGGATTCGATCTTCCGCGGTGTGAATCGCTTAACCATGTCCTTACTCAGCAATACCCAAAACGCCCTTTTGCGCCAGACCTTGCAAGGCGCCCGCCGCCCGCCACCGCCCGATGCGCGGCGCTGGTGCTTGGGTGAGATGCCCCTAGGCTGGCTTGCCTCTGGGCATGACGAAGCCTTAGCGCTTACATTGGAGGGAACGGTGCTCAGAGGCGGGCAGCGTATCTGGCAGGCGACGCATTGGCCGGTGGCGCAGCGTTCGCAGGCCTTGCAGGCAGCGGCTGAGCGCTTGCAGGCGCAAGGCCTGATTCGCGGTTGGCGCAATGAGTTGTACAGCTACTGGGGCGATACCGGCGGCCAGCCGCATCCCGACCTGCCCGAGCACTTCCGGCTGGAGCGCGCGGCCTTTCGGTTTTTGGGTTTGCACAGCCACGCAGTGCATATGAATGGCTTTACGCCGGACGGGCGCATGTGGTGCGGGCGGCGCGCTTTGAGTAAAGCGACTGACCCCGGTCGCTTGGACAATTTGGCAGCCGGTGGCCTGCCCGCAGGCGAAACTGTGTTGGACTGCGCGCTGCGCGAGTTGTATGAAGAAGCGGGCATGCCCGAAAGCCTGGCGCGGCAAGTGCAGCCCGCTGGCCACATCACCACCGCCCGCATGGAAGTCGAGGGCTGGCACGAGGAAACGCTGCTGGTGTTTAACTTGCAAATTCCGCCGGATGTGCAGCCACACAACACCGATGGAGAGGTCAGCGGTTTTGAATGTCTGTCGCTGGACGAGGTGATGCAGCGGATAGCAGCGCGCGATTTCTCAGAGGACGCGGCTTGCGTGGTGGCGCAGGGATTGCTGCATTTGTGAGTTTTTAGCGCTTTGGCTGCGGGGGCGTTCAAGCCGTCTTCAGTAAGCGTACTTTACGTTTTTGATTTTTCAGCAATTTGGCAGCTGCTTGGTCAAAGGTGACGAACTCCTGCCCGCCTAACAACTCGCCCTCAAAAGCAATCACGCCGTCGGCAAAGTCGCCCCCGGCCTGGAGTACGGCCAAGCCAGCCAGCACCGCCGGTGTGTTGCAAACCACTTGATTGACTTGCAGCAAGGTGCGTATTGCATGGCTGATTTGTTCTGGGGTATATCGGTAGCCTCGTTGTAGTACCCACACCATTTCGCACAGCGCAGTACTTGGCACGGCCATCAGGCTTGCCGTTTGCAACACTTTTAGCGCCAAGGCGCTTTGTTTGGCATCATCTTGTGTAG
>CANFJQ010000033.1 GCA_947447615.1 Comamonadaceae bacterium | reverse complement strand
GGTGCGGCCACGCGGTGGCGGGGGCAAAAAAGCGGCTGTTTTGTGCAAGGGCTGGGCGGCTTGCACGGCAGTGTCAAACAGGCTGCGCAAGAGGGCGGCGGGGTCGGCTATGGTTGGCATGGTTGGCATCATAGAGCGAGTGCATGGCCATGGCCGTCCGGGGACAGGGTGCGCGGCTTGGATAAGCCCCGCGCACTTCCTGCAGCACGTAAGCGGCGTCCTTGCAGGCGCGCAAACATGGGTCGGTGCGCAGCGCTACGGCACAATGGGCCTATGTCCACCCTGCTGATCCACAACGCCCACACGGTGGCCACGCAAAACGACCAGGGGGATGAACTGCGTGAGACTTCGGTGCTGGTGCGCGACGGCTTGATCGCCGCCATAGGCCCGGCGGCGGAGATGCCGCATATGGCCGATGAGGTGATCGACGCCCGCCACTACCTTTTGGTGCCTGGCATGGTCAACACGCACCACCATATGTACCAGTCACTCACGCGCGCCATACCGCGTGTGCAAAACGCCGAGCTATTTAGCTGGCTGCGAGGCCTCTACCCGATTTGGGCCGGTCTGACGCCGGACATGATTTACACCAGCACCCAATTGGCTATGGCCGAGTTGCTGATGAGCGGCTGCACCACCAGCAGCGACCACCTCTACATTTACCCCAATAGCGTGACATTGGACGACAGCATCGAAGCGGCCCGCGCCATCGGCATGCGTTTTGTCGCCACCCGAGGCAGCATGAGCGTGGGCCAATCGCAAGGTGGTTTGCCGCCCGATAGCGTGGTCGAGGGCGAGGCGCACATCCTCAAAGACACGCAACGGGTGATCGAGCGCTACCACGACGCCAGCCACGGCGCCATGACGCAAGTGGCGGTAGCGCCATGCTCGCCCTTTAGCGTGAGCGCGCAGCTCATGAAAGATTCGGCCACGCTAGCGCGCCAATACGGCGTTCGCTTGCATACGCACCTGGCCGAGAACGACCATGACGTGGCCTACAGCCTCGAAAAATTCGGTTGCACGCCGGCGCAATTTGCGCAAGACATGGGCTGGCTAGGCGAGGACGTCTGGCACGCCCACTGCGTCAAGCTCGACGAGCACGGCATCAGTCTATTTGCGGCCACGCGCACGGGCGTGGCGCATTGCCCGTGCAGCAATATGCGACTGGCCAGTGGTATCGCGCCGGTGCGCCGCATGCTGGGTGCGGGTGTGGCCGTGGGCCTGGGCGTCGATGGCAGTGCCAGCAACGATGGCGCGCACATGCTGGGCGAAGCCCGACAGGCGCTGCTGCTTGCGCGCTTGCGCAAATCGCTGGAGCCGCCGACCACCGATGACCAAGGTGCTAGGGTTTTTGGGTGCGACAGCGCGCCCATGGAAATGACCGCACGCGACGCTTTGCGCCTGGCCACGCGCGGCGGTGCGCAAGTGCTGGGGCGCAAGGATATTGGGCACATTGGCGTAGGCCTGTGCGCTGATATGGCCTTGTTTGATTTGCGCACCCTGGCCTTTGCCGGTGGCGCGGTACACGACCCGGTGGGCAGCCTGCTGCTGTGCGCCAGTCAGGGCGCGGCCTATACCATCGTCGGTGGCCGCGTGCTGGTGCGCGAGGGGCAATTGGCCAGCATGGAACTGGGTCCGCTCGTCGAAGAACACAACCGCATGGCTCTGCGCCTGGCGGGCGCATAAGCTGGGTTGCGCACGGTTATGGTGAGTTTGCAAATCGGCTTGGCGTTTTTTTCCGTATCGGTGCTGCTGGCCTTGTCGCCCGGCCCGGACAATGTGTTTGTGCTGGTCCACGCCGCGCAACACGGCGTGCGCGCCGGTGTCTTGGTCGTTCTGGGTTTATGTACCGGACTTTTGTTTCACACCGCAGCGGTAGCCCTGGGCTTGGCGGCTTTGCTGGCGGCCTCGCCGCTGGCTTTTGCTGTGCTCAAAGGCGTGGGCGCGCTGTATTTGCTCTGGCTGGCCTGGCTCTCCTGGCGCGCACCTACCGGTTTGCTCGAAAGCCAAGCGGCCGAGGGCCTGAGCGCCCGCCAAACCTACGCGCGCGGCATCGTCATGAATGCCACCAACCCCAAAGTGGCGATTTTCTTTTTGGCATTTTTGCCCCAGTTTGTGGATCAGGCCCTGGGCCCGGTGCAATGGCAAATCGTGCAGCTAGGCGCCTGCTTTGGCTTGGCAACTTTGCTCGTTTTTGGTGGCGTCGCCGCCCTGGCGGGGCGCTTTGGGCAGCGGCTGCGCGAGTCTGCGCGCGCACAGCAAGCACTGAACCGCGCCGCTGCCCTGGTGTTTGCGGGGCTGGCGGTGCGGCTGGTGTGGCTTAGTTGAACCTGCGCACAAACCCCGACAAAATAGGCAGACTAACCCTATCCCATTGATGAGCCAGCAAACCCAGCCTGTTACTCCTTTGCCTGCTGCTGATGCAAAACAAGGCCGCCTGGTGCAGGTGCTGTTTGTGGGTGTCTTCATGGCGGCACTGGATTCAGCCATTGTGGGGCCTGTTCTGCCTGCATTGCGCGCAGCCTTTGGTATTGACAACCGTACCGCCGGGCTGTTGTCTACGGTTTTTTCCCTGAGTTCGATGTGCAGCACCGCGCTGATGGCTTACTTCAGCGACAGCCATGGCCGCCGTCCGGTGTATCTGGTCAGTGTGGCGCTTTTTGCCATCGGCTCACTGTGCATCGCTGCCGCCCCCAGCTTTGACCTGCTGCTGCTCAGCCGCGCGATCCAGGGCATTGGCGCGGGCGGTATTGCGCCAGTAGCCAGTGCGGTGATTGGTGACGTGTTCACAGCTGAGCGCAGGGGTCGTGTGCTGGGGCTGCTTGGCGCCACCCACGGCATGGCCTTTGTACTGGGGCCGCCACTGGCTACGGTGCTCACCTCCACGCTGGGCTGGCGCTGGCTGTTCCTGGTGAATATTCCTATCGCATTGGTCGTACTGGTCTGGGGTGCCCGCAGCTTGCCAAGCAAGCGCAGCGATGTAGTGCCCGGGCCTATCGACGCAGCAGGTATTGCCCTTACTTTGGTGTTTTTATTGTGTTTGGTGATGGGAATTTCGCGCCTGCCGGACTCGGCCACCGGCATGCTGCTTTGGCCCTGGTTTCTCGCGGCTAGTGGCGTACTGCTGGCCGTTTTGGTGGTGGTTGAGAAGCGCCAGGCGCATGCGCTGATTCCGATTGCGCTGTTTGCAAACCGGCAACTCGCTCTTGTCTATATGCTGACGCTGGGCGTGGGTTTCTCCATGGGTGGCATTGTGTTTTTGACTACTATCGCCACGCTGGCGTATGGCGTCAGTGTGGAGCATGCGGGGCTGGCACTGCTGCCTTTGGTGTTGTGCTCCATGGTGGGCTCGATGGCGGCGGGGCGGTTGCTGAACCGACTGGGCGCACGCACTATGGTGATCTTCGGTTTTGGGCTGTTGACGCTGGGCTACCTGCAAAGCGCAGTGCCGCAGACAGGCCTGACCGCCTTCGTGGTGGCGTCGGTGCTGGTAGGTATCGGCCTGGGTGTGGTGGTCAGCGGCGCACTGCGCGCGATTGCAATTGACGAAGCGCCGGCGAACCTGCGCGGCACCGCCCAGGGCCTGATCAATATCTTCAATGCCGTGGGAACGCTGCTAGCCGTGACCTGCATCGGCGCCATTGCTGACTTTGAAGGCGGCGGGCTGACAGGTTTCAGCCACGCCTACCTGGCCATGGCCTTGAGCATGCTTGCGATGCTGCTTATTGCCCTGGGGCTTACCAGGAAGTCAAGCGTCTCCGGGGCCCGCTAGCCTTTGTGCCACCTTAAATCGCCAAATACTGCTGGCGCAATTCGGTGTTTTCGATCACTTCCTTGGCGGTGCCATCAAACACCACTTCACCCATGTCCAAAATCAGGGCGCGGTCGGAGAGGTGTAGGGCGGCGATGGCGTTTTGTTCCACGATGATGGTGGTAAAGCCCAGTTGCTTAATTTCTTCCAAAATCTTTTCGATCTCGCGCACGATCACCGGAGCCAGGCCTTCGTAGGGCTCGTCGAGCAGCAGCAGCTTGACATCGCGTGCCAGCGCGCGGGCCACGGCCAGCATCTGCTGTTCGCCGCCGGACATGGTGACGGCTTCTTGCTTGCGCCGTTCGGCCAGACGCGGGAAGTGCTCGTAAATGCGCTCAATAGACCAACCGATGGGCTTTTCAATTTGCGCCAATTGCAGGTTTTCTTCCACCGTCAGGCTGGGGATGATGCGTCGGTCTTCGGGCACCAAGCCCACGCCCAAACGCGACGCCTGGTAGGCGCTCATGGTGTGCAGTGGCTGGCCGTCTAGCCAAATCTCACCTTGCTGCAGCTTGGGCGCATCTAAGCGGGCAATCGAACGCAGGGTGGAGGTCTTGCCTGCGCCATTGCGCCCGAGCAAGGCGACGATTTCACCCTTTTGGATTTGAAAACCAACACCTTGCACGATATAGCTTTCGCCATAGTACGAATGCATGTTGCTGCATGAAAAATAAGCGTTGGGTGCGGTCACAGATGCGCTCCTCCGAGGTAGGCTTCTTGCACGCGCGGGTCGGTTTTGATGGCCTCGGGCGCGCCTTCGGCAATGATGGCGCCTTGGGCCATCACGCTGATTTTCTCGGCCAGTGAGAAGACCACGTGCATATCGTGTTCGATGATGATTTTGGTGACTTTGCCGTCGCCCAGGCGTTGTAGCAAGTCGATGGTGCTATTGGTATCCGCACGCGACATGCCGGCGGTGGGCTCGTCGAGCAGTAGTAATTTGGGTTCCTGGGACAGGCACATAGCCAGCTCCAGGCGGCGCTTGTCGCCGCGCGACAGGCTATTGCCAATCATGTCGCGTTTGCCATAGAGCCCCACGTCTTCGAGCATGTGTTTGGCTACCTCATGCACGTGGGCTTGCTCGGCGGCGCGCGACCAGCCGTTTAGCTTAAATTCGCCGTCGCGGTGCGAAAAAGCGGGAATCAGCACGTTGTCCAGCAGACTCAATTCGCCGAAAATTTCGGGCGTTTGGAACACCCGCACCACACCGGCTTGGTTGATCTCGTGGGGCTGCTTGCCAACCAGCGAAATACCGTCAAAGACGACGTTGCCTTCGTCAGGAATCAGGCGGCCCACAAAGGCATTGAGTAGCGTGGATTTGCCAGCGCCATTAGGGCCGATGATGGCGTGGACGGTGCCAAATTGCACAGTTAGGTTGACGTCGTTCAGCGCCTTGAGGCCACCGAAGCTTTTCTTCAGACCAGAGACTTCGAGTGCAGCCATTAGTGTGCTCCTGCAGTGGTATCAGCCGTCGCCGCTTTCGCAGGGAAGACGCGGCGTTGCAGGCTTTGGATGCCTTGCATCAGGCCACCCGGTACAAAAATAATCAACACCAAGAACAGCACGCCTAGCGTCAGTTCCCAGCCTTCACCCACAAACAAGCCAACAAATTTGACGACCGGATGTTGCAGCGCGTCGGGTAGGAACCCGAAAACACCGTTCAATATCTGTTCATTGAAGGACGAAAAAATGTTTTCCAGGTACTTGATCACGCCTGCGCCAATCACCGGGCCTAACAAGGTGCCGACGCCACCCAAAATCGTCATCAGCACCACTTCGCCAGAGGCCGACCAGTGCATGCGGTCAGCGCCGGCCAGCGGGTCGGTCACTGCCAGCAGGGCGCCGGCCAGACCGGCGTAGCAGCCGCTGATCACAAAAGCGATCAAGGCGTAAGAGCGGGTATTGACCCCGGTGTACTTCAGGCGGTTCTGGTTAGATTTGATGGCTTTGAGCATCAGGCCAAAGGGCGATCGGGTCAGGCGCATCGCGACATAAAAGCTGATGATCAGCAGGGCGGCACAGAAATAAAACCCGCTGTAACCCACCATGGAAATGCCAAAGAAATGGGTAGAAGGGATACCCTCCACCATCGGCACGCCAAACCAGCGGTCTACAAAGTGCGGGTCCCCTTTGACCAATTGCAAGCCGGTCTCACCGTTGGTGATGGGCGTGAGCACCGAATACGCCATGTTGTAAGCCATCTGGGCGAAGGCCAGCGTAAGAATCGAGAAATAAATGCCCGAGCGCCGCAAGCAGAGAAAGCCGATGACCAGTCCAAATAGGCCCGTCATCAACACGCTCAAAATAATGGCTGGCAACACGTTCATGGTCAGTAGTTTGAAGCTCCACACCGCGGTGTAAGAACCAATGCCCAAAAACGCCGCGTGTCCGAAGGACAGGTAGCCCGTTAGACCAAACAAAATGTTATAGCCCACGGCAAAAATTCCAAAGATGCAAAATTTTTGTAGCAAATCCGGGTAACCGGCCCCGAAGGGTTTGAGCAAAATAGGCCCAGCCAGAAGGGCCAGGGTAAAGCCGATTAGCAACCAGCGGTCTTGTTGTGCCTGTGTATTCATCATCAGTCCTCCATCACGCCTTTGCGGCCCAATAAGCCACGCGGACGGGTCAGCAAAATGACCACTGCCACCAGGTACACAATGACCTGGTCGATGCCGGGAATCAGCTGCTTTACTTCATTCATTGAGGCAAACGATTGCAAGATGCCCAATAAAAATCCGGATGCCACTGCACCGGGCAGCGAGCCCATGCCGCCCACCACCACCACCACAAAGGACAGGACCAAAAAGTCCATCCCGATGCGGTAGTTCGGCGAGACGATAGGCGTGTACATCGCGCCGGCAATACCCGCCACCACCACGGCAATGCCAAAGACGATAGTAAAGCGCCGTTCGATATGGATACCCAGCAGGCCTACGGTTTCGCGGTCCCGCATACCGGCGCGCACCACCATACCAAAGGTAGTGAACTGCAAGAATGCAAACACCATGGCAATGACCGCCATAGAAAAGCAGAAATACACCAAGCGCCACCAGGGGTAGCTCACGCCCGCACCCATGCCCAACCATTCACCAATGTTGGCGCTACCGGTCAACATCTGCGGCGCTGGCACGGGAATGGGGGTGGCACCAAAAAAGCTTTTAATGAGTTCTTGCAACACGATGGCCAGGCCAAAGGTCACCAAAATTTGGTCCGCATGCGTACGATGGTAAAAATGTCGTATCAGGCCGCGTTCCATCACCACGCCCACCAGCAGCATCAAGGGAATGGCTACGATGACGGAAATCGGCACTGCGAAGCTGATGAGTTGCGCCCCTGCGTCGCCAAACCACACTTGCAGATACGGCACATCCACCATCATCTCTAGGCCGGGAATGCTCTCGTCTTTGACCTGGGTGGACAGGTTGAGTAACTTTTGCACGCCAACGGCGCAAAAGCCACCGAGCATGAACAATGCGCCGTGCGCAAAGTTAACCACGCCCAAGGTGCCGAAAATCAGCGTCAGGCCCAAGGCAATCAACGCATAGGCGCTGCCCTTGTCCAGACCATTGAGTAACTGAAGAAAAATAGCGTCCATAGGTTCGCCCGTGATTGGCAAGTGCGCAAGCTGCACTCAAAAAAAGAATCGGGTTCCGTAATCTTGCAATTACTTGGAACCCGCAGGGTACCACTGCCCTCGCAGGGACTTGAATACCAAGCCCCTGCAAGCTGGAAATTAAACGACTGCGACTTTGTACGGTCCCAACTCGCCGCCGAAAATTTCCGGCTTGTATTCCACCTGAGCGCGCGGCACGATCTGGTGCACGTCCATCAGATCCCACTTTCCTGCTGGCTTTTCCTTGCCACGCACCACCAGAACGTCTTTGAAACACTGGTGGTCTGCAGCGCGGTATTCGGTCGGGCCGTTGCCCATGCCGTCGAACTTGAAGCCTTCGAGCTTTTTAATCACTTCTTCGGGGTTGAAGGTGCCGGCCATCTCGCAGGCATTGGCGTACAACAGGGTTTGCACATAGGCGGTGTGGGCAGCTTGTGACGGCGGCTCTTTGTACGCGGCGACAAAAGACTTGGTGAAGTTCTTGGAGCCTTCGTCTTTCAAATCCCAATCCCAGTTGGAGGTACCGAAAATACCTTTGATCGCAGAGCCGGCGCCTTGGGCCATCAACTCGGAGAAGAGGGGCACCACGATTTCGAAGCGCTTGCCGTTGGCCATCTTGTCGCGAAGACCAAACTGCACCGCCTGGGTCAGCGAGTTGATCATGTCCTTGCCGTAGTGGTTCAAAATCAGCACGTCGGCACCGGAGTTGAGCACGGGTGTGATGTACTGCGAAAAGTCAGCTGAGCCCAGCGGCGTTTTGACCGCATTGGCTGTTTTCCAGCCCAGTGCTTCGGTCGAGTTTTTCATGGACTCTTCCTGGGTCCAGCCCCAGGTGTAGTCGGCAGTCAGGTGGTAGGCGATACGCTCTTTGCCATATTCTTTGCCCAACACGGGGCCCAGGGCTTTGCCGGACATATAGGCGTTAAAAAAGTGGCGGAAGCCATAACGACGCTTGTCTTTGCCGGTGGTGTCGTTGGAGTGGGTCAGGCAGTTCATGAAGATCACGCCCATTTCCTGGGCCAGTGATTGCATGGCGATCGCTTCGCCAGAAGAAGAGCCGCCGGTACACATGATGGCGCCGTCTTTTTCCATCATCCGCTTGGCTACGCCGCGTGCCACGTCGGTTTTGGTTTGGGTATCACCCTGCACATATTCGACTTTTTTGCCCAGGATACCGTTGCCCTTCAATACCGATGGCTTCATGGTTACCTTCGTCGGCATAGGCGCCGGTCAGCGGCAGGGTCAGGCCGATGGTGACGGTTTTGCTATTGCCCGGGTCATTGCGAAAGGTATTGGCCGTCGAATTTTTCATGTAGAAGGCGGGTGCTCCTACGCCAGCGACAAAACCTGTGATCGATTTAAGGGCCTTACGGCGAGTGGAATTCAACATGAGGGTCTCCGAGTTTGTAAATGCAGCGAGTGACTGCGCAGTCTAGAAAAAGACGGCGAAGTATATGAAGCAATATCCGATTAATCAACACGGGTTTTATAGGGTTTACCCTAGGAGCTGAAGAATTAATTTAACGGATATTCGCCATTATTTTTTTCATATGCTGACGGATAACTTACGCGGCTTAATTCCCCAAGCATTTATAAGGGTTTGGGGAATACGCGGATTGCACCTCTTAATTAACCCGCGCTCCGCTTTCAAACCACTTTTTAATTAACCCGCGCTCGTCCTCGGTAATTTGTGTGGCGTTATTCATAGGCATGGCGCGCAGGACGACGGCTTGTTGGTACACCGCTTGGGCGTGTTGGGCTAGCAGCGCTGCGGAGTCCAGCCGAATATTCTTCATTTGCATGGCCGGGCCGTGGCAGCCGTAGCAGCGCTGGGCGATGACCGGCTGGATTTGGGCGTAGCCGATGGCGGCGCTGGCCTGCGCGGTATCGGCGCTTGTGCTCGCTGCCGCGTTGCTTGCACTGTTGGTTGGAGTAACAACTTGAATCTCGGCGCGCGGCGGCGCCATCGCCACGATGAGCGCGCCAATCACTACCAGGCCCGCAGCCAGATAAGGCCAGGGGTGCGGGTTGCGACCCAGCTTGTAGCCGTGGCGCAGCACAAAAAACTGGCGGATGGCCGCACCCGCCGCCATCATGGCGATCAGCACCAGCCAGTTATGTGGATAGTTGTAGGTAAAGCTGTAGTGCGTGCTCAGCATGGCAAACAGCACCGGCAGGGTGAAGTAGGTGTTGTGCACGCTGCGCTGCTTGCCGCGCTGGCCGTGGATGGGGTCCACCGGCTCACCCGCGCGAATGCTTTCGATGACGGTACGCTGGCCAGGGATGATCCAGAAAAACACATTGGCGCTCATGCTGGTGGCCAGCATCGCGCCCAGCAGCAAAAAGGCGGCGCGCCCGGCAAACCACTGGCAGGCCAGCCAGGCCGCCGCGCAGACCAGCAGCGCCACCAGCGCGCCCACGATGCGGTCGCCCCCGGGCCGCTGGCCCCACACGCGGCAAATCGCGTCATACGCCAGCCAAAACACCACCAAAAATGCCAACGCGGCGCCCACGGCACCGGCGGGCGACCAGGCCATGCGCGCGGGGTCTATGAGGTAGCTACTGGCGTTCCACAGATAAGAAATAGTGAACAGCGCAAAGCCGGTCAGCCAGGTGCTGTAGCTTTCCCAGTAAAACCAATGCAAGTGCTTTGGCAGCTCGGGCGGGCGTACCGCAAACTTCACCGGGTGGTAAAAACCGCCGCCGTGCACCGCCCAGAGTTCGCCGCTGACGCCCTGGCGTCTCAGGTCTTCATCCTCTGGCGGCGTCAGGCTGCTGTCTAAAAAGACAAAGTAAAACGAGGCGCCAATCCAGGCCACCGCCGTCACCACATGCGCCCAGCGCAGTAGCAGATTGGCCCATTCGAGCAGATAAGTTTCCATGGCGGCGTGCTTTGGTAGTGGTGCGAGAAATTGTAGGCAGTGCGG
Organism: Comamonadaceae bacterium; assembly: GCA_947447615.1. Lineage (GTDB taxonomy): Bacteria > Pseudomonadota > Gammaproteobacteria > Burkholderiales > Burkholderiaceae_C > Allorhodoferax. Next base: position 14,218 of record CANFJQ010000033.1, on the reverse strand, counting down.
CTGTGCGCTTAAAGGGCTGGCCCGTCGGTTAGGGACATCAACTGTGCAGCTACTGACAAAGCAATCACCTCGGGCCGCTTGTCGCGCAGGCCGGGCATGCCAATGGGGCTGGTGATGTGCGCCAACTCTTGCGCGCTAAAGCCGCGCGCCTCCAGGCGCTGGCGGAAGGTGGCCCACTTCGTTTTGCTGCCAATCAGGCCGATAAAAGGCAGGTCTGCGCGAGCGCGCTGGCGCAGCAAGCAGGCGGCCACGATGTCCAGGTCTTCGGCATGGCTAAAGCTCATGATGAGTACGCGCGCACCCGGCGCCAGCGTGGCCACGGCGCCATGCACCGGCTGCGAATGTTCGCAGCGCACATTGGCGGGCACGGTGGCGGGGAAGGGCGCGTCGCGGCTGTCGATCCAGTGCACATCCAGCGGCAAATACGCAAACACCTGTACCAGCGCATGGCCGACATGGCCACCGCCAAACAAGGCCACTGGCTGGTGCCCGGCCTGTAGCGCTTGGCGCAGCCGGGCTATGTCTTGCGCGTGCACCGGCTCAAAGCCCAGGGTCACATGCCCGCCGCAGCATTGGCCCAAACTGGGGCCCAAGGCGTAGCGTTGTTCGCGCGCCGCGTTGGGGTCGGCGAATAGGGCCTGCGCGTGGGCGATAGCGTCAAGTTCGAGCCGACCGCCGCCTATGGTTCCTACAGTACTATCGGCAAAAACCGCCATCCAGGCGCCGGTATCCCGTGGCACCGAGCCGCGCGTTGCCAGCACCCGGACACACACCGCGGGCGACGAAGCCAGACGATCCAGAAAACGGGTAATCAGGCTTTGCATACAAAAAAAAGGCGTGCCGCACGGTACGCTGGAGCGAGACAACAGGCGAAAGGAAATGCATGCGGCAATTGCGCGCTATAAGAGGCCCAGACCACCGCCTTACCTGGCAGCGCGCTTGTCTTGGCCCGCTGATGTGTCTGGTCGTGTGGCTGGCCGGTTGTGCCGCGCCGCCCAAGCCCGTGCCGCCCGCGCCGCCCGTGCTGCCCCCAACCGTTCAGCCGGCGCCCCCCGAACCCGTAGCACCGCCCGAGCCCGAGCCAGCGCCCGCCCCCGCTGTGATCGTGGCCCCCGAGCCGGAAGTGGTCGAGGCGCCGCCGACTCTGGTTTCCGGCGCAAGCAACCCGCGCGATTACCGCAAAGACGCGGGCAAGCACCTCTACCAAAAATACCCTGGCCGCGTCTACATCGGCAAGATGCCGCCGATGTTGCAGGCCGTGGGCGTGCTGGAGCTCGATATTGGCAAGCGCGGCGAAGTGCTGGCGCTGCGTTGGACACGCCCGCCGCGCCAGGTGCCGCAGGTGATGGCCGAAATCGAAAGCATGGTGCGCGCGGCAGCGCCTTTCCCGGCGCCGATGCGCATGGGGCAGATCAGCTATACCGAGGTCTGGTTGTGGCACAAGAGCGGACGCTTTCAATTAGACAGCCTGACCGAGGGGCAAAAATAGGCTTGCGGCGCGGCAGCAGGGCGCACCTAAGAGCCACGGTAGGTGGAATAACTCCAGGGGCTGACCAGCAGCGGCACATGGTAGTGGGCGCTGGCGTCGGCGATTCCAAAGTCAATGCCTACCCAATCTAAAAACGGCGGCTCGGGCAAGTTGACGCCACGCCCGCGAAAGTAGTCGGCCACTGCAAACTCCAGCCGGTAGCACCCGGCTTGTAGTGCGGCATGTTCGTATAACAAACCATCGGGGTTGCGCCCATCGCTATTGAGCAGCAGTTCCTTGACCAAGGTGCGCTGCGCGGCCTGCACCCTGTAGAGGCGTACCGCCATACCGGCCGCCGGGGTGCCGTGCATGGTGTCCAAAACGTGGGTGCTCAGGCCCATAGTCGATTCCCCTCAAATAGGGCGAAAGTGTAATCAGTGCTTTGTGGGTGTCGCCTACTAGCCCGCGCCCCCGCTTTGCCGCTACCATTACCCGCATGCCGCATTACGACTCCACCGCCCCCTATCCCCGCGACCTGATTGGCTATGGCCGCAATCCCCCGCACCCGCACTGGCCGGGTAAAGCGCGGGTAGCGGTGCAGTTTGTGCTCAATTACGAAGAAGGCGGCGAAAACAGCGTGCTGCACGGTGACGCTGGTTCCGAGCAGTTTTTGTCCGAGATGTTCAACCCCGCCGCCTTCCCTGACCGCCATATCAGCATGGAAGGTATTTACGAATACGGCTCGCGCGCAGGGGTGTGGCGCATCCTGCGCGAATTCGAAAAACGCAAGCTGCCGCTCACCGTGTTTGGCGTGTCCACCGCCCTACAAAAACACCCCGAGTTGTGCGCCGCGTTTCAAGAACTTGGCCACGATATCGCTTGCCATGGCCTGAAGTGGATCCATTACCAAAATATCGACGAAGCCACCGAGCGCGCCCACATGCGTGAGGCCATGGACATACTGCGCGACTTGTGCGGCGAGCGCCCCTTGGGCTGGTACACCGGACGCGACAGCCCACGCACCCGCCGCCTGGTGGCCGACTACGGCGGCTTTGCCTACGACAGCGACTACTACGGCGACGACCTGCCGTTTTGGATGCAGGTGCAAAAAACCGATGGCACGGTGGTGCCGCAACTGATCGTTCCCTACACCTTAGATTGCAACGACATGCGCTTTGCGCTACCGCAAGGCTATTCGCACGCCGACCCTTTCTTTCAGTACATGAAAGACAGTTTTGATGCGCTCTATGCCGAAGGCGACCCAAAGGGTGACAACGCGCCCAAGATGATGAGCATAGGCATGCACTGCCGCTTGTTGGGTCGGCCTGGCCGCATCACCGCTTTGCAGCGCTTTTTAGACCATGTGCAAAGCCATGACCATGTCTGGGTTTGCCGCCGCCTGGACCTGGCGCAGCACTGGAGCCGTGTGCACCCCCATAGCGAATCCGCATGACGCTGGACGAACTTAATCGCGCCCCTTTGGCGCAAGCGCGGGCCATGCTGGCAGGTTTGTACGAGCACTCGGACTGGATTGCCGAGCAAGCGCTGGCCGAGCGGCCTTTTCAATCGCTGGCGCATTTGCAATACGCCATGTGCCGCGTGCTCGATGCGGCTGGGCGCGAGGCACAACTGGCCTTGCTGCGCGCCCACCCCGAGCTAGCGGGCAAGGGCTTGGTGCTGTCCAAGCTGACCGCCGAATCGCAACACGAACAAAAAAAGGCCGGGTTGACGGACTGCACGCCGCAAGAGATGGCCGCCATCCAGCAGTTCAATGCCGACTACCGCGCCAAATTTGACTGGCCTTTTATCGTCGCGGTGCGCGGCCCGCGCGGCACAGGCCTGTCCAAAGCGCAGATCATGGCCACCATGGCGCGCCGCTTAGAGGGCCACCCGGACTTTGAGTTGCAAGAGTGCTTGCGCAATATCCACCGCATTGTGGAAATCCGGCTGGCAGATAAATTTGGCGTGCAGCCCCAAGCGGGCAACCAGGTGTGGGACTGGCAAGAAGACCTGGCCCGCCACAGCGACCCTGGCTTTGCCGAGCGCGGCGAACTCACCGTCACCTACCTGACCGATGCGCACCAGGCCTGCGCCCGCGCCATCGTGCAGCGCATGCGCGATTGCGGCATGGACGAGGTACACATCGACGCCGTGGGCAATGTCGTGGGCCGCTACCACCCAGCTGCGCCCGGCGCGCGCTTTTTGATGACCGGCAGCCATTACGACACCGTGCGCAATGGCGGCAAATACGACGGACGCTTGGGTATTTTTGTGCCACTGGCTTGCGTGCAGGCTTTGCACCGCGCTGGCAAGCGCCTGCCCTTTGGCATTGAAGTCGTGGCTTTTGCCGAAGAAGAAGGCCAGCGTTTCAAGGCTACGTTTTTATCCGCCTCGGCGCTGACCGGTAGCTTTGATAGCGCCTGGTTGGACCAGTGCGACGCCGATGGCATTAGCATGCGCAGCGCCATGCAGCAGGCTGGGTTGGAGCCGGCGCAGATCGGTACCATCCGGCGCGATCCGCAGCACTACCTGGGCTTTGTGGAAGTGCATATTGAGCAAGGGCCGGTACTCAATGAATTGAATATTCCGCTGGGCGTAGTCACCTCGATCAACGCCAGCGTACGCTTTACCGGCAGCGTAACCGGCACGGCCAGCCATGCCGGTACCACGCCCATGAACCGCCGCCGCGACGCGGCCTTGGCGGTGGCCGAGTTGGCGCTGTATATGGAGCAGCGCGCCGCCCGCGATGGCGATTCGGTGGCCACCATCGGGCAGTTGCAGGTGCCCTCGGGCTCTGTCAACGTAGTGCCGGGCCGCTGTGATTTTTCGCTGGACATGCGCGCCCCGTTGGATGCGCAGCGCGATGCCTTGTGTGCGGATGTGTTGGCCCAGCTAGAGGCCATTTGCGCCCGCAGGGGGCTGGCTTACACGCTGCACGAGAGTATGCACGCCAGCGCCGCGCCCAGCGCCCCGGCCTGGCAGGCGCGCTGGGAAGCGGCAGTGGCCCAGCTGGGCTTACCAGTCCACCGCATGCCCAGCGGCGCCGGGCACGACGCCATGAAAATGCACGACCTCCTGCCCCAGGCCATGCTGTTTGTGCGTGGCGAAAACAGTGGCATCAGCCACAACCCGCTCGAATCGAGCACCAGCCACGACATGCAACTGGCCATCGACGCCTTTTCCTTATTGCTCCAGGATGTGGCAGGCGCAACGCCTTGAGCGCGCCAGACCGGCCATGCCCTTTTTGCGCTTCTGCCTTTCACCCGTTTTTTTGATTGCAGACTATGGAATCCTCTTTGTATGCCCAGCTTGATGCTTGGGTGAACCAGCATTTCGACGAAGAAGTGCGCTTTTTGCAAGCCCTGGTACGCGTGCCCACCGACACGCCACCCGGCAATAACGCCCCCCACGCCGAGCGCACTGCCGAGCTTCTGCATGCCATGGGGCTGGAAGCACAAAAATTACCCGTACCGCCCGAGATGGCGCAGGCCGCGGGCTTGCAGAGCGTCACTAACTTGCTGGTGCGCCGCCGCTTCGGGCCGGGGCGCACGGTGCTGCTCAATGCCCATGGCGACGTAGTGCCTCCGGGTGAGGGCTGGACGCACGACCCTTATGGCGCCGAGATCGCCGATGGCAAGCTGTATGGCCGCGCCGCCGCCGTCAGCAAATGCGACTTTGCCACCTACACTTTCGCCTTGCGTGCGCTGGAAGCGATTGCCAAACCGACGCAGGGCAGCGTGGAATTGCTGTTTACGTATGACGAAGAATTCGGCGGCGAACTCGGGCCCGCTTTGCTGCTGAACAACGGCACCATCAAGCCGGACTTGATGGTGGCCGCAGGCTTTAGCTACCAAGTGATTACCGCGCACAACGGGTGTTTGCAACTAGAAGTGACGGTGCACGGCAAGATGGCCCATGCCGCCATTCCTGATAGCGGCGTCGATGCGCTGCAAGCGGCGGTGCAACTGCTAACAGCCTTGTTTGCGCAAAACGCCGTCTTGAAACATGTCCGCTCCGAGGTGGTCGGCATCACGCATCCTTACTTGAACGTGGGCATGATCGAAGGCGGAACCAACACCAATGTGGTGCCGGGCCGCGTTAGCTTCAAACTCGATAGGCGGATGATTCCGGAAGAAGACCCGGCGCAGGTGGAGGCAGATTTGCGCACCCTGATCGCGCAGACGGCGGCGCAGTGCCCCGGCATCAGCGTGGATGTCAAACGCATTCTTTTGGCGCGCGCCATGCGCCCGTTGCCCGGCAATGGGCCGCTGGTGCAGGCCTTGCAAAACCATGCGCAAGCGGTATTTGGCGTGGCCGTGCCCGCTTTGGGCACGCCGCTGTACACCGATGTGCGTTTGTTCAGTGAAGCGGGTATTCCCGGCGTCATCTACGGCGCCGGGCCGCGTACCGTGCTGGAATCGAATGCGAAACGGGCGGACGAACACATCGTCCTAGAAGACTTGCGCCGCGCCACGCAGGTGATGGCGCGTACCTTGGCGGACTTACTGATGCTCTGAACACTGCGGCGGTTGTTCGCGCCGCGTCATGCGCACGATTCACTTGCCGATAGTCCGCATGCACGGTAGATAGCCGCTTTTTGGTCACAGAAGCGATATCTGAGCCTGCAAATTTGCCAAATTCATCGAATGACAATGAATTTTGCGAATATCATAGATAACGTTTGCGCTTGCGCAATGCAAGCCTTCGCAACTGTAATCCCATTTTCCAAACTAGGTAACGCGTATGGACACACCGACGGAACAAAACCCGCCTATCCCCAAAATGAAATTTACGCCAGGCGACTATATGTTCCTCGGCTTCATGGTGTTGGTGCTGATCGCTGTAGTGTGGGTTGGAATCTTGGCTCACGAAGAGGCGACTAAAACCGAAGAGTCCAAACATAACGGAGAACTGTTGGTGGCATGGCTGACCGAAGCGGGCACCAAGCGTTTTGAGCCGGACTTCGCGCACGGTCCCTGCGCCGGCGGGCCTAAGGCGCCCGAACATGCGCAGTCTGTAGCTCTTGCCACAGCACCAGAGGCGCCCGCGTCGGCAGCCTTGGCGCCATTAACCGTCGCAGCCGGTGCGCCGGCCAAGGAGGATGCTGCTAAGGCCCCGGCCATGGCGGGTAGCGAAGCTGCGGAGGCCGTCGCCGGAGCAAAAGATGAGGCCAAAGGCCCCAATACCTGGGGCGGCTGTATAGAGCATATATTTGCTCTTAAGGAATTCAAAGAATTCAAAAATCCATTTTTCGACGAGGCGCCAAAATTTGCGGCTGCTTGCGTGCCAACTGATGCGAGTTTGACCGGCGCCTTCGTGATTGAAAAAATGGTCGCCACAGCACCAGGCTCCGCTGTTCCCTACATCGCATCCCAATTTGTTGACGCAGACACGATCGAAGCAAAAATGCAGCTTCGAATATCGATTTGTGACAAGGGTTCCTACGCGATCAAGATCGCTGAATTTGAATTCTGAGGTAGAAAATGAGCGACACCAAGCAATACATCTCCCTGAAGGAAATCAACGTCAAGCATATTCTTGGTGAAGAAGACCAAGTTGCGGACATTTCCAGTGATTTGCCATTTCGCAAGTGGCTGCACTCCTGGCTATTGAATTCGGAAATACCGGGTAATTACCAGGCCACGGTAGAGAGCTCCATCGGTTTCCTGATCGTTACCAACCTATTTGTCATGCTCTTTGAGCATGTGCCGCAGATTTACGAACCTTATAAACACTGGTTTCACTTTTTCGACGTGTTTTCGGTTGGTGTATTTACCATTGAGTATCTGCTCCGCTTTTATCTTGCGCCTGAAGATGATGAATTTTCCAAGAGAAAGTATCCCCGCCTTGCTTATGTGTTCAGCCCATTTGCGGTAATTGACTTCCTCGCTGTCGCCCCTTTTTACCTACAGGCTTTTATTCCGGTTGATTTGCGTGTACTGCGGTTTTTGCGACTGCTGCGTATGCTCAAGTTGTTTCGGATCGTCATTCCTGCATACCACGAATTTTTAGAGCTCAATGCGGGGCGCAGCTTCCGTCAACGTATCCATGCGTTGATTTTTGATAGTCCTTTTGGCGGCAAGTTGAAGGATATTTACGACGGATTCATCGGATTGTGCGTGCTGGTATCCGTGTTTGCGGTGGTCATGGAGTCCGTGCAAACGGTCGCTTATCTTCTTAATATCGAGTTTGTGATTCTGGACGCGGTAGTGGTTGGTGTTTTCACCATCGAATACTGCATGCGTATGTATTCCTGTGTTGAAGAGCCGGGATTCAAGTCGGCCATATCGGGTCGATTAAAGCAGGCAAAAGGCGTGTCGACAATGATCGACTTTTTGGCTATCCTGCCATTTTTCTTGGAAGCGTTTCTGCATCACCTCTTGGATTTGCGGTTTTTGCGGGTGTTCCGCTTATCGCGTTTGCTCAAATTGACACGAGGCAATGATGCAACGCAGATTTTGGTGAAGGTGCTCAAACGCGAGTGGCCGGTTATCAGCGCATCGGCTTTCATCATGGTCTTGTTGGTTGTGCTGACCGCTTCGCTGGGTTACTTGTTTGAGCACGATGCTCAGCCAGACAAATTTGAAAACATCCCGACCACGATTTACTGGGCTGTGATCACTTTGGCTTCGGTAGGCTACGGTGATATTTCCCCAGTCACGGTGCCCGGGCGCGCCATGACCGTTGTACTGGCCTTTATTGGTATTGGTATTTTTGCCATCCCAGCGGCTTTGCTTTCCTCCGCTTTTAGTGATGAGTTGGTGAAGGAGCGCGAGGTCCTCAAGGCCGAGCTCTACGAAATGATGAAGGACGGACATATTGACCCCAACGAAATTGAAAAAATTCGCGATGAAGCCAAGCGATTGCACTTGAGCGAAGAAGAGGTGAATGCTCTTATTACGCAGATACATCAGGCCCTTGAACGAGAAGCCAAATTTGCCCACTTACCCATTAATCAAATTGCGGCCAAACCAGAGTTTGCCGTTGAGCATTACCGAGCCATCCTCGGCGATATCCGACAACTTGGCTTGCTTGTAGATCAGGCAGAGTTCGATCGTCTAGCGGTAACTAAAGGTCGCCTTTCAGCCGATGAATTAGCGCTTTGGCGTCATATACAAAACCGCGATTAAAAGCCATTTCGAAGTGCGTCAGCGCCAAAGATTGGTGCATGGAGATTGCTTTTGCCTGGCGTTATAGGTTTTTTATTTTTTAATACATATTTTGTGGGTCGTGGAAGATGCGAGTGTTTCAGAAAGCATTGATGGAAGTTCTGGAGGGCTCTCCAGACTACAAGGTAAGCAAATACGTCGAATGGCTTATCACCGTGGTAGTGCTGGTCAATTGCTCGGCGGTGATTCTGGACTCAGTGCCCGAAGTGCACGCGGACTACAAAGACTTCTTTCATGAGCTCGAGTTCTGGAGCGTGACTTTCTTCACCATCGAATACGTGTTGCGCGTCTGGTCGCTGGGGGCTAAGTTTGCAGGCGGCGAGGGCGGCTCCTGGAAAGGGCGCAGCCAGTACATCTTCAGCCCGTTTGGCTTGGTGGACTTCTTCGCCACCATGCCGCACTACCTGCATATGTTTTTTCCGTCGCTAGACTTGCGGATTCTGCGCGTCTTGCGCCTTTTGCGGATTCTTAAACTGTCCAAGTACAACACCGCTTTGCAGGACTTGTTCCATGCGGTGTACTCGGAGCGCCGGGCCTTTGGCTCGGCCGCGTTTTTGCTGCTGATTGCGACCGTGGTGTCCGCCTCGCTCATGCACTTTGCTGAAGGGCATGAGCAGCCCGAGCAATTTGGCTCTATCCCGCACGCGATCTACTGGTCCATCGTGACCATTACCTCGGGCTACGGCAACGTCGACCCGGTCACCAAGGCGGGCGAGGTGATCGCCCTGCTGACCGGCTTTTTGGGCGTGTGTATGGCGGCCATCATGACCGGCATCGTCGCCTCGGCCTTCTCTAACCAAATCTCGCGCAAAAAAGCGGCCTATCAGAGTCAGTTGCGGCTGGTCTTGGCCGATGGCGTGGTGAGCGATGCCGAACGTGAATCCCTCAAAGCCCTCCAAGTTAAATACCGATTGTCCGATGCGCAGGTGCAGGTATTTATCGATGAAGCGCAAGGGAAGAAAAAATAATGCATATCGACAACCCGATCGAAGGGCTCACCGGCATCCGCCGCGTTAAGCGCCGCATATTTGAAATCTTGGATGGCGCGGTAGTGGATGACGCCAACCGGGCTTGCGAAATATTTATCGCGACCCTGGTGGTTGCCAATGTGCTGTCCATTATTTTGGAGTCGCTGCACGACGTACATGAGGCCTACCACGAGTATTTTTATGCCTTTGACGTGTTTAGCGTGATCGTGTTCTCGATCGAGTATGTGCTGCGTGTCTGGTCGTATGGCGAGAAGTACCCCAAGGCTGAAGGCAGCGCCTGGCGTGGCCGCAAAGACTATATGTTCAGCCCCTTTGGCGTGGTGGACTTCGCAAGCACCGTGCCCTTCTATCTGCAACTGATTTTCCCAGGCGCCGATTTGCGTGTACTGCGCATGTTCCGCCTATTGCGAATTTTCAAGCTCTCGCGCTACAACAGCGCTATGGACGATATGTTTGCAGCCATCAAGGCGGAGAAGGACTCTTTTTCTTCGGCCATGTTTTTGCTGCTCATTAGCTGCTTGCTTTTTTCCTCGCTGATTTACATCATCGAAGGGCAAGACCAGCCTGACGTGTTCCCGTCCATCCCGGCTGCCATGCATTGGTTTATCCTGACCATCATCTCCGGCTGGGGCAATGTGGACCCGGTCACCTTCCTAGGCGTCGTGCTGGTGGTGGTGACCCAAATTTTGGCTATTGCATTGGCTGCCATCCTGACCGGTGTGGTCGCCACTGCCTACACCGCGCAGGTGCAGCGGCGTGAATCCGAATACGAGCTGCAAGTGCGCGAAGTGCTGGCAGACGGCGTGGTCACTGAAGAAGAACGACTCCAGCTCAAACAAATGCAAGCGAAGTTTGGAATGACCGACGAGCAAGTCGAAGCTATCGCCGAGCAAGTACGGCAGGAAAAAGCGGAAAGCACCGTCAAGCTGTAAGGCGCAGCCCCAAGAGCCAGCGCGCTGACATAGCTTGCATGTGGTGGGCTAGGCTGCCGCCTTGCTGCGCAGCGCACCCACGATGCCATCAACCAGCGGCCAGACCAACATCAGCATAGCCAGGGCGAAGATGCCGCCGACCAGTCCGTTGGACCAGAAAATGGACAAGCTGCCCTGCGACAACAGCATGGACTGGCGGAAGCTGGCTTCTGCCATATCGCCGAGCACCAGCGCCAGCACCATAGGTGCCATCGGGTACTTGAGCTTTTTGAACAAATAACCCACCACGCCAAAGACCATCATCATCACCACGTCAAACATCGCGCTGTGCACGGTGTAGGCCCCGATGGCGCAGATCACCACAATGACTGGCGCAATCACCGAGAAGGGAATACGCAAAAACGCGGCCCAATAGGGCACGGTGGTCAGCACCACCAGCAGGCCGACGATATTGCCCAGATACATAGAAGCGATGAGGCCCCAGACAAAGTCTTTGTGCTCGACAAATAGCATCGGCCCTGGCTGCAGGCCCCAAATCATCAGGCCGCCCAAGAGCACCGCCGCTGTGGGCGAGCCGGGAATGCCCAGCGTCAGCATGGGCAGCAGCGCCGAAGTGCCCGCCGCATGCGCAGCCGTTTCGGGCGCCAGCACACCCTCAATCTGGCCCTTGCCAAAGGTCTCGGGCTCATTGGACATGCGCTGCGCGATGCCATAGCTCATGAATGAAGCGGGCGTCGCGCCGCCGGGCGTAATACCCATCCAGCAGCCGATAGCCGTAGAGCGCAAAAAGGTCAGCCAATAGCGGGGCAGCGTCTTCCAGGTCTCCCACACCACTTTGGGGTTGAGCTTGGCGGACTTGCCTTTGAAAGCCAGTCCTTCTTCCATGGTCAGCAAAATCTCGCCAATACCAAACAGGCCGATCACCGCGATCAAAAAGTCAAAGCCTTTGAGCAGCACTGGAAAGCCATAGGTCATGCGCAATTGCCCGGTCACGGTGTCCATACCCACCGCAGCCAGCGCAAATCCCAGCATCATGGACACAATGACTTTGGCCGGAGGCTCCTTGCTCATACCCACAAAGCTGCAAAAGGTGAGCAGTTGGACCGCAAAGTACTCGGCCGGCCCGAAGTTGAGCGCAAACTTGGCCAACACTGGCGCTAAAAAGGTAATCAGCGCCACGGCAAAAAACGCGCCAATGAACGAGGAGGTAAATGCCGCCGTCAAGGCCTGCGCCGCTTTGCCTTGTTGGGCCATGGGGTAGCCGTCAAAAGTGGTGGCCACCGACCAGGGCTCGCCCGGGATGTTGAACAATATCGAGGTAATCGCCCCGCCAAACAATGCGCCCCAATAAATACAGGAGAGCATGATGATGGCCGAGGTCGGGTTCATCGAAAAAGTCAGCGGCAGCAAGATGGCAATGCCATTGGCGCCGCCCAGGCCGGGCAACACCCCGATCAGCACACCCAGGGTGATGCCGATCAGCATATAGACAATATTGGGCAGCGTAAGCGCTACCGCAAAGCCATTGAATAGGTTGTTAATTTCGTCCATTAGAACCCCAGCATGTTTTCAATCGGGCCCTTGGGTAGCGGCACCAAAAACCATTTCTCGAACACCAGGAAAAACACCAGCGGAACCCCAATCGATACGCCCAAACTGGGGGGCCAGGCAAACTTGCCGTGGTGGCGCATGAAGTAGCCGATCAAAATGGCAGACGGCAGGTAAATGCCCAGGAACACCATCGCCACCACGTAAATCACCATGGGCACTAGCATCTGAAAGACGGGCACCAACTCCTCACGTGTCGCAAATACCGCTTGTGACTTGCCCCACTTCAACAGCGTGCTTAGCACCACAGTCCCACTGGCCACTAACAGGATCAGACCGATATAAAACGGGAAGTAGCCCGCCTGTGGACCTTCGTCGCCCCAGCCAATACCGACCCGCATGCTGTCGGTAATGACCAAGCCGGCTAAGCCCATGATGATCAGTCCGACCACCAGTTCGGGGCCGCGCGTCAGCGTGGCCCCGGCGCTGTCTTCTTCCTGCTCCGGGGAATCGTGTGGAGTTGTCATGGCGTAATACCCGTTGGTAGAGGTCTTAGTTGGCGAGGAAACCGGCTTCGCGCATCAACTCGCGGTGCTGCTGCTCGGCTTTACCTAGCCAATCGAAATAGTCTTTACCAGTCAAAGCGGTTTGCTTGAAGGCGCCTTCTTCCATGAAGGCTTTCCACTCGGGCAGGGCGCTGACTTTCTTAAACAAGTCCAGGTAAAACTTCACCTGGTCGTCCGACACGCCGGGCGGCATAAAGATACCGCGCAACATCAGGTACTCCACCGGCAAACCAGCCGAAGTACAGGTGGGAATATCGTTCCACGATTGCGTGGCCGTGAGCTTGGTTTTGTAAGGCAGTTTGTCTTTATCAAACACACACAGGGGGCGCAGCGCACCCGAACGCCAATGGGTTTCGGCCTCGATGGGGTTGTTCACCGTGGAGTCAATATGCTTGCCCACTAATTGCACGGCTACATCACCGCCGCCTTTGAGGGGGATGTAAATCATTTTTTTACCGGTGGATTTTTCCATCAGCACGGTGATGATCTGGTCTTCCTGCTTAGAGCCCGTGCCGCCCATTTTGAACGTCTTATCGGGTTGCGCTTTGACCGCAGCCATGTAGTCGCCAGCCGTTTTATACGGCGTATCCGAATGCACCCACAAAATGAATTGGTCCAGCGCCAGCATCTGCACCGGCGTCATATCGCGCCAATTAAAAGGCACGCCGGTTGCCAGTGGGGTGGTGAAAAGGTTGGACAGGGTAATGATGATTTTGTGCGCATTGCCCTTGTCACCCTTGACATCCAAAAAACCTTCAGCGCCTGCGCCGCCAGACTTATTAACCACGATGATGGGCTGCGGGCTGAGTTTGTTTTTGGCCACCACGCCTTGCAGAAAGCGGGCCATCTGGTCGGCGCCGCCACCGGTGCCAGCGGGTACGACAAACTCGATGGGTTTGGTGGGTTCCCAGGCTTGGGCGGGTGCCAAAAAGCTAGCCAGGGCCAGTACCAAGGCGCTCTGGGTGGCACCGATCAAGGTCTTCAGTTTCATAGGGTCTCCTCGTGTAATGAAAGAATAATACCGGTGAACAGGGCCTGTGCCTGCCCCGCTCCCGTATGGCCGAAAACTAAGTTAGCCTAGGCGGCTTCCAGCGACTATGCCAACCGCGCGTGCATAGTCGCCCGCACCCATTTTTTTGCCATCGTCGGCGCGCAATTTCAGCACCTCGATCTGCCCGCTTTGCGTACTGACCCAGATTGAGCTTCCCGTCACTGAGGTTATTTCACCGGGTTTACCCTTGCTGTCGCCATAGCGTCCGATACGGTGCTTGCGGCAGTCAAAGATAAAAACCTTCTTCCCCTCAGCCAGCGTCCACGCACCCGGCGCCGGGTTGCAGGCGCGGATGAGGTCATAGACCACGTCAATATGGTTGTGCCAGTGGATTTGCGACTCGGCGGCTAAAAACCAACCCTCATAGCTGGCCTGCGATTCATCTTGCGCAATTTCCTGGTGCGTGCCAGCCACCACCGCGTCGGCCGCTTCCAGCAGGGCGCTCACGCCCAGCGGGAACAGCTTATTGAAATAGACCTCGCCCAAAGTCTCATC
>CANFJQ010000032.1 GCA_947447615.1 Comamonadaceae bacterium | reverse complement strand
TTCGCGGCTCAGTTGCGCATTGAGTGATTGCGGCATAAAAACTCCTTGTGGTTAATCGGTGCCCAAGCCCGGGTGGCGCATGGTGCAGTGCCGCAATTCTAAGTCTTATATAAGACATAGGAACAATCTTATGTCTTATATAAGACTAAATATTTTTCCAATTAAATCAATAGCTTAGGATTATTTTTTCACGATAGATGTAGCAAATTTCTCAATGCAAAATATTAAAGAGGGGTACTGACGGCCTTTTTACCGCAATGCGGGATAGCGCCTTGATCTGTGAAAGCACCGCCACGAAGGTGGCGGCAAGCGCTTAAAACGCGTCGGCGTAGCGCTGCATTTCCCAGGCGCTGACGTGCTGGGCATAACTGTCCCACTCGGCGCGCTTGAGGTCTATCCATTGCGCGCAAAAGGCCTCGCCCACGGCAGTGCGAAGCACCGCGTCCGCTTGCAGCGCGTCAATGGCCTCTTCCAGGTTTTTGGGCAAGCGCGCGGGCATGGGCTGGCGGCTGGCCTGGCGGATATACAAGTCTTCGTTACAAGGCTCTGGCGCCACTAAAGCGCTGCCGATGCCGTGCAAACCGGCATGGAGCACGCCAGCCAGGGCCGCATAAATATTGCACGATGGGTCGGGCAAACGCCACTCCATGCGGCCTGCCACGGTGCGCAGCAAGCAAGTGCGGTTGTTGTCGCCATAGGTTTTCCACACTGGCGACCAGGTGGTGCCCGATGCGCTGGGGCTGCTGGCCAGGCGCTTGTAGCTGTTGACCGTGGGCGCGCACAGCGCAGCCAGGGCGTCCGCATGGTGCAAGAGGCCTGCGGCAAACTGGTGGCCCGCCGTACTCAGGCCCAGGCTGCCTTGCGCATCGGCAAACACTGCCCTGCCCTGTGCATCGGTGATGCTGATGTGGAAATGCAGCCCACTGCCTGGTGCATGCGCCAGCGGTTTGGGCATGCTGCTAAAAACCTGGCCATGGCGCTGGGCTATCGCATGG
Source organism: Comamonadaceae bacterium (assembly GCA_947447615.1). GTDB lineage: Bacteria > Pseudomonadota > Gammaproteobacteria > Burkholderiales > Burkholderiaceae_C > Allorhodoferax. The sequence goes on along the minus strand of CANFJQ010000032.1, from coordinate 23,629 downwards.
GCCGTCAGCTTGAACAACATATAGCGGTCCGCCGCAGCCAGCGCGTGGTCGTGGGCGTAATTGATTTCATACTGGCCGCAGGCGTCTTCGTGGTCCATTTGTTGCAAGCGAAAACCCAAAGCGCCTAGGGCCACGCGCATGTCGTCTAAAAACGCATAGTTGCGGTGGATGGCTTTGAGGTCGTACGAAGGTTTGTCCAGCGTGTCCTGCGCATCGGCCAGCGTCCAGTGCCCTGCTGCATCTTGGCGCAAAAGAAAAAACTCGGGCTCTATGCCCACCCACATCGTCCAGCCACGCTGTGCCAATGCGTTCGTAGCGGCTTTGAGCACTTGGCGAGAGCAAGTAGCTAGCGGCTGCCCCCCCGCAAAGCCATCGCATACTGCATGCGCCACGCCGGGCATAAAGGGCAAGGGGCGCAGACTGTCCGGCTGCACGCGGCCATAGTATTCGCTGGTCGCGCCCTGGCGCGGCAGGCCCGTGCCCCAGATGCTCGGCCCAGCAAAACCGGCGCCCTGCGCTACCCATTCCAGCAAATTATCTAAAGGCACCAGCTTGCCTTTGGCCACGCCATGGATGTCACAAAACTGCGCCAATACCGTATGGATGCCTTGCGCTTGCAGGGCGTGCATCCGGTCTTGCAAGGACAGATCAGCCATAGCTTGCCCTTTTGCGCCTGGCGTTCATACGGGATCCTTTTTTTCGTAAAGCGGATTGCTCGTATTTTGCTTTGCCGATGACCGGCCCAACAAGCGCACCAGCAAGCGCTCCAGGTCGTCGATGTAGGTAAACACCGCAGGCACCACCAACAAGCTCAGCAAGGTGGAGGTAATCAATCCGCCGATGACCGCAATCGCCATAGGCGAGCGAAAGCTGGGGTCCGCGCCCCAGCCAATGGCCAAGGGCAGCATGCCGGTACCCATGGCGATAGTGGTCATCACAATCGGGCGGCTGCGCTTGCGGCAGGCATCGACCAAGGCCTCAAAACGCTCCATGCCCGCCTGGCGCGCCAGCACCGCATAGTCCACTAGCAAAATCGAATTTTTTGTGACGATGCCCATGAGCATGATCAGCCCGATCATGGTCGGCATGGACAAAGCGCGCCCGGTAATCAGCAGCAACACAAAAGCACCGCCAATGCTCAAGGGCAGGGCCGCCAGAATCGTGACCGGCTGCAAAAAGTCTTTGAACAATAGCACCAGCACGCCATAAATACACAGCACACCGATCAACATGGCGATACCGAAGCTGGCAAACAAGGCCTGCATTTCCTGGGCGTCGCCCAACTCGGCAATCGACACGCCCGGCGGCAAATTGGCCAAGCTGGGCAAGGCGCGGGCCTCGGCATTGACTTCGCCCAACGTGCGTTTACCCAGCTCCACGTCCAACACCACGTTGCGGTTGCGGTTGAGGCGCGTGATTTGCGCCGGTCCGCTGTCCATACGTATGTCAGCCACTTGCGCCAACATCACCGGGCCGTGCTTGCCGGGCACAGTCAAGCGGCCAATAGAGTCCAAGTCGGCGCGCACTGCGTCGGGCAGCTTCACGCGAATGGGCACTTGGCGCTGCGCCAAGTTCAGTTTGGACAAGGCGGTGTCGTAGTCACCAGCAGTGGCTACGCGCACCGTCTCGCCAATGCTGGCTGCAGTTACGCCCAGGTCGGCAGCGCGTGCGTTGTCCGGCCGGACAATGATTTCCGGGCGCACCAAGGACGCGCTGGAATTGATATTGCCGATGCCCTTGAGGCTGCGCAGGTCTCGCTCCACCAACTGGGCGGCTTGCATCAAGGCTTGCGGGTCTTCGCTTTTGAGTACCAACTGCAATTTGCCGCCGGTCTCGGGCGAGCCCACGTTAAAACGTGCGCCCGGAATCTCGGCCATGCGCTTGCGAATTTGGGCGTCAATGTCTTGCATGCTTTCTTTGCGATCATTGCGGTGCACCGCGCTAATGGTCAGCACCGCGCGCCGGGCTTCGGCTGCGGCGCCGGGCGCAAATGCATCCCCACTGGAGCCTCCACCAATCGAGCTGAAGATGCTCACAATATGCGGTACGCCAGCAATTTCTTTGCGCGCCTCTTCGGCAATGCGCTGTGTTTCGGCCAGCGTGCTGCCGGGCGCCAGCTCAATGGTCACTTGCGTCTGGCCTCGGTCGCCGGGGGGAATAAAGGTAGTAGGCAGCAAGCCGACCAAAGACACCGAACCTACAAAAAACAAACCCGCGCCAATGGCCGTAACCAGACGGTGGCGCAAGCACCATTGCATCACGCGCAAGTAGGCGCGCATGATGGGGCCATCGGGTGGCTCCACCAACACGGGTGCGCCGTCAAGCGTGCGCGCGGGCCGCAACATATACGCCGCCATCATGGGCGTGAGCAGGCGCGCCACCATCAGCGAGGCCAAAATCGCCAGCACCGCCGTCCAACCAAATTGCTTGAAAAACAGCCCCGGCACGCCACCCATGAAGGCCGTGGGCAAGAACACCGCCACCAGCGCAAACGTCGTAGCAATCACCGCCATGCCAATTTCGTCCGCAGCTTCCATAGCCGCCTGAAACGGCGACTTGCCCATGCGCAAATGCCGGGCGATGTTTTCAATCTCCACAATCGCGTCATCGACCAGCACACCGACCACCAAGGCCAGCGACAAGAGCGTCACGGTGTTGAGGGTGTAGCCAAAATACTTCATGCCCAAAAACGTGGGAATGATGGACAGCGGCAAAGCGGTGGACACCACGATCGTGGCGCGCCAATCGCGAAGGAAAAGCCACACCACCAAGATTGCTAAGAGCGCGCCGTCGTACAGCAGCTCCATAGAACCTTTGAAGTTTTCTTGCACCGGCTGCGCGTTATCAATAATCGCGTCGATGCGCAAGTCTGGGTTTTCTTCCTGCAACTTAGCTACGACCAGGCGCGTACCTTCAGCCACCGCCACTTCGCTGGCGCCTTTGCTGCGGAAGATTTCAAAGGCCACCACTTTCGCGCCGTCCTGCGTGGCGATCGCACGCGCTTCGCTCACGGTGTCAGTGACTTTGGCAATTTGTTCCAGGCGCACATGGCGACCATCAGGCAGCGGCAAGTCCAGCTGCGCCAACTCTTGCGCGCTTTGCACCGTGGCAATGGTGCGTACCGATTGCTCGGCGCCACTGACATCCCCACGCCCGCCCGGCGCCTCCACCTGCACCACTTTCAGGCGGCGTGACACATCCAAAGCCGACACGCCCAGCGCAGCCATGCGCGCGGTATCCAACTCTATGCGCACCTCGCGGTAGACACCGCCGATGCGCTTGACCGCGCCCACACCGGGTACCCCGCGCAAGCGCCTGTTCACGGTGTTATCGACAAACCAGCTGATAGCCTCGTCATCGCGCAGTTGCATACCCGGTTTGCCCGAGGCCTGCACGGTATAGGTTCGCACCACACGGCCCGCAGTCGACGCCTTGGTGACCGATGGATCACGCAACTCCGAGGGCAGATCGGCACGCACACTGGCCACCGCGTCACGCACTTCATTGACAGCTTCGTTGATCGGTTTTTCCAGCACAAACTCCACCGTCACTACCGCGCTGCCGTCCAGCACCGTGGTGTAGACGTTTTTCACGCCCGCCAAGGTGGCGACTGCGTCTTCTATCTTGCGCGCCACCTCGGTTTCCATTTGCGCAGGCGCCGCGCCAGGCAAGCCCGCCTCCACCGTCACGATGGGTAATTCAATATCCGGGAAATCCTGCACCACGCTGCCGCGAAACGCCAGCAAGCCAGCCAGCGACAGCAAGGCGAACAGCATGATCGCCGGGATCGGATTCCTAATCGAGTAAGCCGAAAAATTCACACGCGCCCCTTACTGCGAGGCTGCGCTGGCAGCGGGTCGCGCCGCACTGGCGGGCGCTGCGACTGCGGGTGCAGGCGTGGCTACTTTGACGCTATCGCCATCGCGCAAAAAGCCAGCGCCCGAAGACACCACCAGCGCATCGGCTTCCAGACCGTCAAGCACCTCAATGACAGGGCCAGACGCAGTGTTGGCGCGCCTGCCGGTGTTGATACGCGTTTGCGTCACCCGGCCATCGTTTTGCAAGCGAAAGCAATAGCTAAATCCATCGCGCACCACCACGGCTTGCTGGGCCACCGTCAAGGCTGGAGTTTGACCCAACACAAATTCGCCCGGTGCATACATGCCCGGCTTGAGCGATGCGGCGTTTTTATCCAAAGGGCCCATCAAATCCACATAGACCAGGCCGACGCGGCTTTGCGCATCCACCGTGGGCGAGAGCATGCGTACCTTGCCTTGCCATTGGCCGCCGCCTGGCGCGCTGATGCGGGCATTGGCGCCAAGCACCACGCGGGCCAGCTCATTGGCAGTGAGTTCGGCGCGCCATTCCAAGCGGCTGCGGCGCAGCATGCGGAACAACTCGCTACCCGGCGCGACCACTGCACCCAAAGCCGCATTGCGGGCAATGATGGTGCCGCTATCGGGCGCAATAATTTGTGTGTGCTTGAGGCGCAGCAACTGGCTGTCCAGCCCCGCCTTGGCTGCTTCCAAGCGCGCTTTGGCCATTTGCTCGGCGCTAAGCATCTGGCTGATTTGCTGGGCGCTCAGGGCGCTGTCGTTTTGCAGGGCGCGGGCGCGGTCGGCGTTGATGCCCGCGTCATTGGCCGCGGCCTGGGCTTCGGCCAATTGGGCGCGCGCCAGGGCCACATCAGCCTGCACGCTATCGGCGGACAACTGCGCCAATAACTGCCCAGCTTGCACCACGTCGCCGACATTGACCATGAGGTCGGCAATGCGCAAACCACCCACTTCTGCAGAGACGCTGGCCTCTTGCCAGGCGGCCACATTGCCGTTGGCCACCAGGGTCAAAGGCAACATGGTTTTTTGCACGCGGGTGGTGCTGACGGTTAACGCCGGTTTGACAGCCGGCGGTGCGTCTGCGGCGTGGGCGCCCGATAGCGCCAGGGCGAAAAGCAGCGCACCAAGCTGCAGGCGACTACCCACCACCGGGCGTGCCGCAGCGCGATGTAAACGCAATAAAAAAGGGGGAACAGACAAAGGCATACGTCTTAACTTTCAGTCTTATGGATTCGTTTCGTTGGGCGCGGGCTGTAACACGGTGGCCGGTCCAAAACCAGCGCTGGTACTGTCCCACCCGCCACCAGCAGCGCGGTAGAGGGCCACCCAGGCGCGGCGGCTTTCCCATTGCAAACCGGTGCGCTGGCCATCAGTAGCCAGTAGGCCACGGCGCGCGTCTTGCACTTCCAGGCCGGTGGCCATACCCTGGCGTTGGCGTGCCAGCACAGCATCGAGCACCTGCTTTGCGTTGTTGTGGCTGCGCTGCGCCTGTTCGCTGCGGTCCGCGTTCAATTGCAATTGCACCAGCGCCTCTTCCACCTCGCGCACTGCGGCGCGCACACGCGCCTGGTACATCGCTACTTTGCTGTCAAAGTTGGATTGCGCCGCTTCGATATTGGCCTGACGCTGACCGGCATCAAACACCGGAACCACCAAGGACACCGGCCCCAAAGACCAGGTCGTCAGGTTTTTATCCACGCCACCGATTCCGAATTGCGCAGGCCCGATAGAGCCATTGATCGTCAGCCGGGGCCAACGCTGCGCCTGGGCGCCAGCCACCAGGGCAGCAGCCTTAAAGACATCGCGCTCCGCCGCAAACACGTCCGGACGCTGGGCAATCGTTTGCGCGGGCAGGCTGGCCAGGGCCACGGCCGGGGCCTCCTGCGCCGCGCTGCCTGCGCGTACCAGGCCGCGCACCTGCGCCTCGGGCAGGGCCGACAGCGCGACCAGGGCTTTGATGCCCAGATCGCATTGCGCGCTCTGCTCTAACCAGCGGCTGCGTGCGTCGGCGGCCGCAGAGCGCGCCAGGGCCAGGTTGGCCGCGGGCACCATACCGGCAGCCAAAAGCTGGCCGTATAGCCGCACGGTTTCGTCAAACGACTGGCTAATGGCACGCGCGTTCTCGGCCAAAGGCTGACAGGCGCGCGCGCCGTAATACGCATGGGCCACTTCGGCGGCCAGAGCCACGCGGGCATCGTGCCATTGCGCTTGGCTGGACTGCAATTGGGCCAGCGCACCGTCTTGGACCAATTGGTTGGCGCCCACCAGATCGATTTCCCAGCTCGCCTGCAAGGACGCTGCGGCGGTGCTGGTCACGCCCATATCGGGCTGGCTCTCGCCCCGGCTCAGCGAGACACCGGCGCCCACCTGGGGCAGCAAGGTCGCGCGGGCGGAGGCGCTACTGGCCCGGGCTTGGGCGATGGCGGAAAGGGCTAGAGATAGATTAGGGCTGGCACCTTGGGCGGCTTCCTGCAAACGCAGCAGAGACGGGTCGGCTTGGGCTTGCCACCATTGCTGCAAAGCGCGGGTATTGCCCTGGTGCGGCAAGGGAGCTTGCCATTGCGCAACCACCGGCGCGACCGGTGCGCTCGGTTGCTGCGGCAAGGTACACGCAGTCAATAGAAGTGCGACGGCACTGGTGGCGATGGCGCTTAAGCGGTTGGATCGGTCGCTGTTTTGCAAATGCTTCATTCAATATCAATGTTCAAGTCGAGGGGAGCGTCTGCAAACCGCTAAACGCAAGCCTCCGTTCCAATAGTCCCTATTTTCGGCCATTGGCGGCAGATGCCCACCCAAGAGGGCTTTCAAGCGTAATTATCCTAAGGGCCCAGCATGACACGCGCACTCAGTGGGCATGGGCCAAGGTACTGACTGCTGTGACCAGCGCAATACCGGCCAACAACCAGGCGATTTGCGCGGCAGTTTGCCAGCCGCCCAGGCGTTTTTGCAATTGCGGAATTAAGTCGGCCAAGGCCACATAGATAAAGCTGCTTGAGGCGATGACTAGAAAAAACGGCAAATATCCTTGCAATTGCTCTACCAGCCAATAGCCCAGCAAACCGCCAAGGGCCGTGACCGAACCAGCCATGGACACCTTGATGAGCGCCGCCTGACGGTCTGTGGCGCCCGCGCGCAGCACCACCAAGTCACCCATGTGGTGCGGCACCTCGTGGGCCAGCACGGCCACCGAGGCGATCATGCCCAAGCGAATATCAGCCATAAAGGCCGAGGCGATCAACACGCCGTCGCCAAAGCAATGCACGCTGTCCCCTGCCAGCACCGCCCAACTGCCGCCGGTATGGCCGTGGCCCGCGGGCTCATCCAGCGCGTGGCCGTGGTCGTGGTCGTGGTCGTGGTCGTGGTCGTGGCCGTGAGCGTGGGCGTGGGCGCCAGCATGGGCATTGGCATGGGAATTCGCAGCGCTTGCCACTTGTGCATGGTGGTGGCCCGCGTGGCTGTGCGCGTGCGCACCATGTTCATGGCCGTGGTGCCAAAGTTCTGCTTTGTCCAGCAAAAAGAAAAACACCAGCCCGATGAGCAAGGTCATAAATAAATCATGCGCCCCGGCCTGGCTATCAAACGCCTCGGGCAGCAAATGCATAAACGCGGTGGCCAGCAAGGCTCCGGCCGCCATGCTCAGCATGTGCTGGGTATAGCGCGCCAGCACGCCAAAGCTCAGGGCCGCTGCCACCCACACGCTGCCTATGCCAGCGCACAGGGTGCCGACCAATATCGCAAAAATAATCACACACCATCCTTTTGAATTTCGCTTGGCTGCGCTACACCCTTGGCTGCAAACCAGGCCAGCATCTCGCCCCAAGCCGCTTGGGCTGCAGCATGGCGGTAGCCCGGTCGGTAATCTGCATAAAACGCATGGGGCGCATCAGCATAAACCTCGATACGTGAAGCGCGCGCCGGCATAGAGCCTCCTGCAAGTGCCGCTTGCATGGCCGCCACGGTGTCCAAGGGAATCCCGGTATCCAAAGCGCCATAGAGTCCGAGCACGGGTGCCAGTAAATCCGCTGCTGCATTGACCGGATGCCGAGGTGTCAGCGCCGTCGTGTTGCCCGCTAGACGTCCATACCAAGCGACGCCCGCTTTGACGCGCTTTTGGTGTGCGGCATACAGCCAAGTCATCCGCCCGCCCCAGCAAAATCCAGTGATACCTAAGCGATCCAAATCGCCGCCTTGCGCAGCGGCCCAGTCCACCACAGTGTCCAAATCTTGCAGCACTTGCGCGTCGGGCACTTGTGACACGACTTGCGCCATCAAGGTCGCCATGTCGGCAAAGGCGCTGGCATCGCCCTGGCGCGCCATCACATCCGGGGCAATCGCCAAATAGCCCCGATGCGCCAGGCGGCGCGCCACATCCGCAATATGCGCATGGAGTCCGAAGATTTCCGGCACCACCAGCACTACGGGCGCATTTGCAGCACCCACAGGCACCGCACGGTAGGCGGGAAGCGCAAAACCCGCACAATCGATTTGTACTTCGCCGCAGAGCAAGCCTTCACCCGTCGTGTGCACGACTGTATTGTTGGCCAAAGGCTGGGCCGCCATGCTCAAGGGACGCGGCGCACTGGCGGCCTGGTGACTGGATGTTTGCGGCTGCGTCATGGCACGGGCGAGGGATGTTGAAGTTGCCACCTGGCGGGGTATGCGGGACTGGGCGCGCGTCCAAACTATGGTTTCGCAGGCCTAGGCCCGCCCGCGCCCAACTAGGGCAGGTATTGTGCAACAGACCCGCAATTGCAACCCGGCAAGGGCCTGGCGCATCCAATATGTGGTGCGCGCGCTGCGTTTACCTTGGTAAACGTTAATGCGCCTCGTCCCAATTCGCCCCCACACCCACTTCAGCCAACAGCGGCACTTTGAGCTGCGCCACCGCAGCCATGATGCGCGGAATTTCGGTGCGCAGCCAGTCCACTTCGGCCTGGGGTACTTCAAACACCAGTTCATCATGCACCTGCATGATCATGCGGGTGCCGTAGCCACCCGCGTCCAGCGCGCGCTGCACATGCACCATGCTGAGCTTGATTAAATCCGCTGCCGTGCCCTGCATAGGCGCATTGATAGCGGCGCGCTCGGCCCCGGCGCGGCGCTGGCCGTTGGGCGAGTTAATTTCCGGCAAATACAAACGCCGCCCGAATACGGTTTGCACATAGCCTTGGGCTTTGGCCTGCGCGCGGGTGTCGTCCATGTAGCGCTTCACACCGGCAAAGCGCGCAAAGTAGCGCTCGATATAGTTTTTCGCAGCGGTGTTGTCGATGCCCAGATTGCGCGCCAAGCCGTAGGCGCTCATACCGTAAATCAAGCCGAAGTTAATGACTTTGGCATAGCGGCGCTGCTCGCTGCTGACCTGGTCCAGCGCCAATCCAAACACCTCTGCAGCGGTAGCGCGGTGCACGTCCAGCCCCTGATGGAAAGCCTGCAAAAGCGCCTCGTCGCCGCTGATATGCGCCATGATGCGCAACTCGATCTGACTGTAATCGGCGCTGGCGATCACGCTACCCGCAGGCGCGACAAAGGCTTCGCGCACGCGACGGCCCTCGGGCGTGCGGATGGGAATGTTTTGCAAATTCGGGTCGTTGCTGGACAAACGCCCCGTGACAGCCACCGCTTGCGCATAGTGGGTGTGGACCCGACCGGTGCGCGGCAAGGCCAGTTGGGCCAATTTGTCGGTGTACGTGCCCTTGAGTTTGGACAAGCCCCGGTGCTCCAAAATTTTGGCGGGCAGCGGAAAGTCTTCGGCCAGTTTTTCTAATACTTCTTCGTCGGTACTGGGCGCGCCGGTAGCGGTTTTTTTGACCACTGGCAGGCCTAGCTTGACGAAAAATATCTCGCCGATTTGTTTGGGACTGCTCAAATTAAAGGGCTGACCGGCCAGCGCGTGCGCCTCGGTTTCCAACTCCACAATGCGCGCGCCTAATTGCTGGCTTTGCGCGGCCAGCGTCGGGGCGTCTATCAGCACGCCGTTGCGTTCAATACGGTACAGGGCTTCGCTGCTGTCTATTTCCAGCTGGTAGATAAAAAGTAAACCGGCGTCCATCTGCAAACGCGGCCACAAAGCCTGGTGCACGTCCAGCGTCAAGTCGGCGTCTTCGCAGGCGTATTGCGCCGCCCGGGCAATGTCCACTTGGTCAAAGCTAATCTGGTTCGCGCCTTTGCCGCACAAGTCTTCAAAGCTCAGGCCTTTGCGGCCTAAATGGCGCTCGGCCAGGCTTTCCAGCCCGTGGGGCTTATGCACTTCCAGCACATAGCTTTGCAACATGGTGTCATGCACATAACCACGCACTTCGATGCCGTGGTTGGCAAACACATGGCGGTCGTATTTCACATGCTGCCCCAGTTTGTGCTTGGTGGCATCTTCCAGCCAAGGCTTGAGCAGGGCCAGCACCGCGTCGCGCGGCAACTGGTTTGGCGCGTCCGGGTAGCGGTGTGCCAGAGGGATATAGGCCGCAGCGCCCACCGCCACACTCAGGCTAATGCCCACGATCTCGGCGCGCATCGCGTCTAAGGCGGTGGTTTCGGTGTCCAGCGACACCAAATCAGACGACGTAATTAGCGCCAGCCAGCGCTGCAGCGCGGCATGGTCGAGCACCGTTTCATACTCGGTGGCGCGCGCCAGCAGGGAAGGCGCTGCTTCGCCACCTTGCGCCTGGCTACTTGCAGCGTTGGCCGGACTTTGCGCCGCAATGTCGCCAAACAAATCGGCGCCACCGGCCTGGGCCTTGGCCGCACCCTTTTCCAACTGCGCAGCCACGGTAGACGCCAGGCCCTTAAAGCCAAAGCGCAGGTAGAAGGCATGCAAGCCGGCCAGGTCCTCCTGGCCACACAGCAAATCTGAAAACTCGGGTAGCCCTGGCAACCAGTCCTTGAGCTCGCAATCGGTTTTGATAGTGAGCAGTTGGCGCGCCGTAGGCAGCCAGTCCAGCGCGCTGCGCAGGTTTTCGCCCACCACACCTTTGATCGCGCCCGCGTTCTCTATCACGCCTTGCAGGCTGCCATATTCCTGTAGCCATTTCACGGCGGTTTTGGGGCCGACTTTGCTGACGCCGGGCACGTTGTCCACCGTATCGCCGACCAGGTTTTGGTAGTCCAGCATCAAATGGGCGGGCACGCCAAATTCTTCCAAAACGCCAGCCATATCGCGGCGCTTGCCGTTCATGGTGTCGATGATGGTGATGCGCTCGTTCACTAATTGCGCCAGGTCTTTGTCCCCGCTGCTGACCACCACGTCCATGCCGCGCGCTGCCGCCATCACCGCCAGGGTGCCGATGACATCATCGGCCTCCACGCCCGGCACATCAAGCACTTGCATGCCCAAGAGGCGCACCATTTCATGGATAGGCGTAATTTGCGCGCGTAAATCGTCGGGCATGGGCGCGCGCTGAGCTTTGTACGCGGGGTAAATCGCGTCTCTAAAGGTCGGGCCCTTGGCGTCAAACACGCAGGCCACATAGGCGGCGGGCACTTCTTTGCGCAAGGCCTGCATCATGTTTACCATGCCGCGCAGAGCGCCGGTGGGAGTGCTGGCCGGGTCGCCGGGCACGGCGCGCAGGTCGGGCATGGCATGAAAAGCACGGTACAGGTAGCTGGAGCCGTCAATCAGCAGCAAAGCAGGCGTGGGAGCGGAGGAAGTAGGGTGCATGGCGGCATTTTGCCTGCCTGCGTGGGGGCCAAAGGGCGCCGCCTACAATCGCGCCCGGAGCCACAGAGGGTCTGCCCTCGCCTTGGCGCCCGCACAGTCCGCAGTGCCTTTGGGCGCTGCGCCCCTCATTCAGGTTTGCTTCATGGCGGTTTACACCCAAGTTTCCTTTGATCAGGCGCAAGCCTACTTCCACACCCTAGGGTTGGGGCCGCTGACCCGTCTGGAAGGCTGCGCCGGGGGCATTGAAAACACCAATTACTTTGCCGACACCGCGCAAGCGCGCTATGTGCTTACTCTTTTCGAGCGCCTAAGCGCAGAGCAACTTCCTTATTACCTGCGCTTGATGCGCCACCTGGCCCAGCACGGCATTCCCGTGCCCAACCCGGCGGCGGACGCCCAAGGCCAGTTACTGCACAGCTTGCAGGGCCGGCCTAGTTGTGTGGTGAGCCTGCTCGCAGGTAAAAGCGAATTGCAACCGGGCACCGAGCACTGCGCGCAAGTAGGCGCCATGCTGGCGCGCATGCACCTGGCCGGGGCCAGCTTTGACATGCAACAGCCCAATTTGCGCGGCTTGGACTGGTGGCAGCGCACCGTGCCCGAGGTGCTTCCTTTTGTGACGCCCGAACAAAGCGCGCTCTTGCAAAGCGAGTTGGCCGCGCAGCAGGCCCTAGCGCAGACTGCGGATTACGCGACCCTGCCGCGCGGCCCCATCCACGCCGATCTGTTTCGTGACAACGTGATGTTTGCGCCCGACGCCCAAGGCCGCGCGCAACTGACCGGCTTTTTTGATTTTTACTTCGCGGGCAACGACGCCTGGGTGTATGACATTGCCATTTGCCTGAACGATTGGTGTGTGGACATGGCGAATGGCGTGGCCGATGCCGCCCGCACCGATGCTTTTATGCAGGCCTATACCAACGTGAGGCCCCTACAAGCCTCGGAAGCCGCCGTTTTTGCCAGCCTATTGCGCGCGGCGGCCTTTCGTTTTTGGCTCTCGCGTTTGTGGGACTTGCACCTGCCGCGCCAAGCTGCCATGCTCAAAGCGCACGACCCGGCCCCCTTTGAGCGCATACTGCGCCAGCGCATCGCCCACCCTCTCAGCTGGAGCGCGTCATCCGTCGCCACCAGCCCCAATGCATGAAACTTCATATCGTTCCCGCCCGCCAAGGCATCCTCTGGGTCAAACTGGGCATGCGCACGTTTTTCCGTCAACCGCTAGCCCTCACCGGCCTTTTCTTTATTTTTATGGCGGTGATGTCGGTGATCTCTATGGTGCCGATCATCGGCAATGTGCTGGCGCTGGCCCTTCTGCCCGGCGCGACGCTGGGGCTGATGGTGGCAACGCAAGAAGCGCTCAAAGGCCAGTTCCCCATGCCCAGTGTGTTGCTTGCGGGCTTTCGAGCTGGGCGCGAGCAATTGCGCGCCATGCTGATTTTGGGCGCACTCTATGCGCTGGGTTTTGTAGGCGTGCTGGGCCTGTCGGCGCTGGCCGATGGCGGCAAGTTTGCGCAAATGTATTTGTTTGGTGGCGCTGTGGGCAGCGAGGTTTTTCAAGACCCGGCTTTTGAAGCAGCGACCATGGTGGCGCTGATTTTTTACATGCCCTTGTCCCTGTTGTTTTGGTTCGCACCAGCGCTGGTGTATTGGGACAAGGTCAGCCCGATGAAGAGTCTGTTTTTCAGCCTAGTGGCGTGCATCCGCAATATCGGCGCCTTCACCGTCTATAGCTTGGTGTGGATGCTGGCCTTTATGGTCATCGGCCTGGGGGTGGTGTTGGTGGCAGGTTTGTCCGGCAGTGAGGAGGCCGTGGCTTTGGTGCTCTATCCCACGGCCATGGTGATGGCGGCCATGTTTTTTAGCTCGATTTACTTTACCTACGCGGATAGCTTCAGCATCCCCAGCGTGCACCTGGCCTGAGCCAGGCTTGTATTGCTAATCTGCGCGTCGCTTGCGCAGCAGTACCAGCCGTAGCAAGTTAAAACGCAATAGCCTTACTCAGTTGGTACAAGCCAAATACCAGCAAAGCAAACGCGGATACACCTAGCATAGCGTGCTTAATGCCTGCGCCAAAGCGCGCTGCCAAACCGAATACCAAGACAATCGTGGCCAAGCCGCCCACGAGCGTCAGGTAAAAACCACCGATAAAAGATAGCCCATAGGCAGGGGACTCACGCCAACCCGCAACCAGAATGGGGCCGGTCACCAGTGTCCAAAAAATATAGGGGCCGGGGCTGAGCATATTCATCACCACCGCTTTGCCCATCGGCAGGCCCGCTTCCACTTCCAGCACCTCCGGCGCCGGTGGCGCACGCCAGGCGCGCAAAGCGCCCCAGGCCAGGTACAGGATAAAAACGCCGCTCACGCCATACAAAACCTGCTCCATCCACACCGGCACTTGCGACAGCACCAGCAAACACAAAGCAATGATGGGGCCGTCGCTGAGCAAGGGTGCCAGCGCCGAGGGCAAAGTGCGGCGCCATCCCCGGCTGATGGATTGCGATATCAGGTAGGTTTGAAACGGCCCGGGCTGCGAAGCCGCCGCAAAACCAAAACCTATTCCCTGAAGCAAATACATCCACATTGGGGCATTCTAGGCCGCCGTCATAAGGGCTTCACATAACTGTCATGGCGCCTGCGTAGCATGCAATAGCGTGCAGATAATCCAATGCATCGCAAAAGGAAACCTGATTCAAAGCCATGCGCCAAGCCCCTTACATAAGCACTACCCTTGCCCACCGCTACCCCGCTGCAAGTCTGCGGATGCGTTCATTCTTGCAAGCGTTTCGCCATTACTTCGGCGCCTTAGTTGCGGGCCTGTTGTTGGCGGCCTGGGTTCCCTTGGCCTTGGGGCAAACCACTGCCCAACAAAGCGTGCAAACCGATTCTGTGCGTCTTCGAATGAGCGAGTTTTTTCAATTCCCCGTGGGCCCCAAGGGTTTGCAAATCAGCCCGGCCTTGCGCGAAGCGCAGGGTAAAAAAGTTTCCCTGCAAGGCTATGTGGTGCAGCAGGAAGTGGCAGCGCCCGGCCAATTTTTACTGACGCCGCGCCCGGTGCAAATGAGCCAGCATGCCGATGGCGAAGCCGACGACCTGCCACCTGCCACTGTGCTGGTGTCGCTGCCTGCGGAACAACAAGATTGGCTGGTCGCCTACACGCGCGGCTTGGTGGAGTTGGTGGGCGTGTTGGATGTGGGCCGTCAGGAAGGCCCGGATGGACGCGTCAGTTGGGTGCGCCTGCAATTGGACAGCGAAGCCACACGCCGTATGAATGCCGCCGAGTTCTTTAGTTACCGCCACGCTATGCAGCACAAGCACTAGAAAGCTTGTGTACAAGCGCCCCAATTGACCTATCCCTTTGAATAGCTTTTTTTAAATTGGTTTACCAGGAGTATGAATATGACCAAGTTCAATAACTACCCTGCCAGGCTAGCCATCGCGCTGGCGTCGGCATGGATGGCAATGGCTGCCCAGGCCGCACCCACGGTGACCCGCTTGACGCCGCCTAGCGAGCTTTTTAGCAGCGGCCAGGCTGCACCTGTAATTGCCCGCTTTTTGCCCGGCCAGCGTTTTGACTTGCAAGCCACCATCCGCCCCGATGATGCGTCTAAGCAAATCACCAGCGCCGTGTTTTCCGTCGATGGCAAAACCATTGCTGCGCCGGTAGCCCTTAAGACCTGCGAGGCTGCTTGCCTCAAAGGTGTACCCGCCAACGCCACGCTGGCCAGCATCCGCGCCTTTAGCGTGGACAAGCCTGGCCTGCACAGCCTGCGCTTGACTGCCACGCAAAGCGACGGACAAACCGTGACGGCAGAAGGCAATTTTGAAGTGGTTGCGCTACTGCCCGGAGCGCAAAAAGTAAAAAACATCATCATCTTGCTGGGCGATGGCATGGGCGCCGCGCAACGCACTGCGGCACGCATCGTGGCCGGGGGCTATGCCCAGGGCAAGGCTATCAAGCCGCTGGCCATGGATACTTTTCCGGTGACGGGCATGGTAAAAACCGCCTCGCTCAATTCGGTAGTCACCGATTCGGCACCCGGCATGTCGGGCTATGTGTCTGGTAATAAAAACAATAACAATGAAGAAGGCGTCTTCCCGGATGACACGATCGACCCCTTTGACAACCCGCGTATCGAATACCTGAGCGAATACCTGCACCGCACGCAAGGCAAGGCCCTGGGTCTGGTTACCACCTCCGACGTTTTTGATGCCACGCCCGCTGCCAATGCAGTGCACACCAGCAACCGTGGCGCCGGTACCGGCATCGTGGACCAGTACCTCGATGACCGGGGCCTGACCGGCCTGAGCGTGCTCATGGGTGGAGGACGCAAATGGTTTTTACCCGCCTCCACACCCGGCTCTGCGCGCGCAGACCGTAACGACTACGCATTTTCATCTACCGACGCCCACACCGCCGACATCGTCAAGCGCTGGGGCGCCGCGCCTGGCGCCATGGATAAAGACCGCAATGTCTTGGCTGATTTTCAAAGCGCAGGATTTGCCTATGCCGCCGATAAAACTGCGCTCGACAGCATAGACCCGAAAAAAACCGATCGCTTGCTGGGCTTGTTTGCGCTATCGAATATGAACGTGGCCCTCGACAAAATCGACGGACGCCGCAACAAAGCTTTGGGCGTGGGTAGCCGTGTGGTGGACGACTACGGCTTTCCTGACCAACCCATGCTCGACGAAATGACGACCAAAGCATTGGCCGTGTTGGACCGCCAGAAAAATGGCTTTGTGCTGATGATTGAGGGCGCCTCGATTGACAAGCAGGCCCACAATATGGACACCGAGCGCTGGATGCTCGACACCTTGGAGTTTGACCGCGCCATTGCGCTGGCCCAAGCCTATGCGGCCGGGCGTAACGACACCTTGGTCATCGTCACCGCAGACCACGAGTGTGCCGGCGTGGCTTTGATTGGCGGTTCGCGCGTCAGCGATGCACGCTTGCAAGCCCTGGTGCGTGAAGGCGGTGGCACCGCGATCCGTGATGCGGTCGTCGGCGTCTATGAACAAGCGGGCTTCCCCAAGTACAAGATTTCCGCAGACGGCTATCCCGAAACCACGGATATCGATAACCGCATGCTGGTGGGCTATGGCGCCAACTCGGACCGCATGGAAGATTTCCGTACCAATGACCGGCCTTTGCAAGACAGCCAACAACCCTTTGTCAAAAAAGAACCGCTGTCCGTCTATCCCGCGGGCCCCATGGCGCGCGACGCGGAAGGCAAATTCATGATTACCGGGCAGGTGCCCGGCGATAGCGCAGTGCACACCGCCAGCGATATCCCCTTGTCTGCTTTCGGCCCGGGCGCCTATGCGTTTACCGGCGTCATTGACAACACCGATGTGTTTTTCAAACTGGCGCAAGCTGCCGTCAAAGGCATATTGCCGCCGCCGGGCTGGACCGGCGGGAGCGCCCAAAGCGCCAAAGCGCCCTGAGGCATACGCCTGGCGCCTAGCGCGACTTGCTTCCTAAACTAGCGCTCGCTCGCCCTGCGGGGCGAACTTGCAGCAACCCGCCAGCGCCCCGCGCCCTGGCGGGTTTTTTTACGCGCTTACTTTGCCGCTATTTGCGCTGCGTCAGGCTGCCCGTAAGTTAGCCGAACGGCACGCCCCCTAAAATTGTCCGCACGTGAGCCGGGCTGCGAAAGAGTCCGTCCCTCGGGTTCAGGCTTGTCAGACCCGGAAAGAAAACAAGATGCACACATCGTCGTTGGAAAAAAATCATCGCCCCCGCTGGCCATCCCTGCGCCGCGCCTTGCAGGCCTCGCTGCTGCTTGTAGGCGCACTGGCGGGTGAGGCTGCGCTGGCGCAGGTCGCGCGGCCGATTCAAATTTGGCCCACCATCCCCTTTGTGCGCGGCAAGGACTTGTGCCAGTACCAGGAAAACTATGCCAAAACCAAGAACGAGCAGTCCAAGGAAATGCTGCAAAACGTGGTCTCGCTAATCCGCGAAGGCGCGAAAGAGGCGGTCGCCTTCGGCATTGTGCAGGCCATGGACGACATGGAAAACGCCAACCGCGCGCAGGCCAATACGGGCATGGGCATGGACGTACTGCTTGAAGGCAGCTTCAAAGCCACCTTGGATGCGTATTACCGCGACCTGCAACCGGGCCAACGCAAGATTGCGTTTTTCAACCCCATGCCCTTGACCCAATTGGTACGCGGCCTACGCGACCAGAAACGCCAGGGCTATTTGGACGACAAGCTGGTGCGCGACCTCTACGGTATTTTTTGGGGTACCTATTCCTTTGCGCAGGATTGCAATGGCCAGGTGCTGGTGACCATGCACCTGGAAGGCAAAGACGGCACCACCCGCAGCTTTCAGGGCCAGGGCTTTCCGCAGTCGGTGATGCAAGGCCTGGCCGGACAGGTGTTTGACTATTTTCAGAAAACCAAATTCCCGTCCAAGGTGATGGTCGGCAACCGCAGCCTAGAACTGCTGGGCGCACCAAGCATGCCAGTGGCGCATACCGCTGGCCCGGCAGCCGCCCAGCGGGCTTGCAGCAATATGAACGCGCGCCTGCCTACCGTGGCCGAATTGGAATACCTGGCTGCATTGGGCGATTACAACGGTGGTGTGAGTTTGCGTAGCGACGTCTGGGTACTTCCCGGCGGCATGGTCTATGCGCCGGACCTGCCCAACCCCTCGCCCGTGCGCAGCGCCGACGAAGTGCGCGGGCCGGATTTACATTTTTACTGCGTGCGCTGAGCCGCCGCTTCAGATGGCTGCTTCAGCGTCTAGGCCTCAAACGCCGCCGTGCGCTTCGAGCTGGGTTTGGCATGCCATGCAATGTGCGGTTTCGGGCATCGCGTCCAGGCGAGCCTCCAAGATTTCGTTACCGCATTCGGTACAAAACCCATAGCTGCCCTGGTGCAGGCGCTTTAAAGCCGCCTCCACTTCGTGCAAGCGGGCAATCTCGCGCTCGCCAATGCAAAAGTCCATATCCCGCTGGGTAATGCTCTGGGCATGCGAGTCGCCCGGGCCAGGCAAGGATTCAGCAGCCACCTCGGCCCGCGAGCGCTCCCCACCGCGCTGCTCATTGATCAGGCGGAGCAAATCAGCCAGCATGTTTTCAAGGCGTTCAAGGTGCACCATGGCGTGGTGGTGCTGCATGGCGGAAATGGTATGGGTCATGGGCGCATCATGCTCGCCGACCTAGAAGGCGGTCTTGACCTGAATCAAATGAAACGGCGGATGCCGATACGCATCTCAGCGAAAACCCACGCGGTCCAGCATTTGCTGAACCTTGATCTGGTTCATGCCGATAAGGCTCGCAGGTAATTTTTCACTTTTAAAGTAGGCTCCGCCCATGGCTTTGAGCGCCGGGTTGTTGATGCTCAAACCTTTCACCACAGGCCACTCGTTATTGCCATCGGCGAAATACAGCTGTGCCGGTTCGCTGACCAGATAGCTCAGGAATTTGAGGGCATTTTCCGGATGCTTGGCATGGCGCGCTACTGCGCCACCGGCGATGTTCATATGCGTCCCCCAGGACGATTGGTTGGGGAACACCACGCCGATACGCTCCACTATGGCTTTGTCCTGCGCACTGTCGCTGCGGTAGAGGCGGGCAAGATAGTAGGAGTTGGCCAAAGCGATCCCGCATTCGCCGCTAGCCACGCCTTTGATCTGGTCGGTGTCGCCGCCTTTGGGCGCGCGGGCCATGTTGACTACTAAACCCTTAAGCCAGACCTCGGCAGCCGGCGCGCCCAGGTGCTCCACCATGGCGCCAAACAAAGAGAGGTTGTAGGGGTGCGAGCCTGAGCGCGTACAAAGCCGCCCGGCGTGCTTGGGATCGGCCAGCTTTTCATAGCTGTCCACGTCCTCGGCTTTGATTTTTTGCTTGTCATAGACGATGAGTCGGGCGCGCGTGGATAAACCGAACCAACGGGTTCCCTCCGGCCGAAGTTTGGCGCGCCATTGCTCTGGTACCGCCTTGATCAGGACATCGGATTGGACAGGCGCAAACAAGTCTTCTATTTCACCTTTCCACAGCCTGGCCGCGTCCACCAGCAGGATCACGTCCGCAGGCGAGGCGGCGCCTTCCGCTTTCAGGCGGGCCAGGATGCCCGCGTCGTCCGCGTCCACCCGGTTGATTTTGATGCCGGTAGCGCGGGTGAAATTCTCATACAGCGCCTCATCGGTCGCGTAGTGTCGCGCGGAGTACAAATTGAGTACCGCTTCTTCAGCAGCAAAAGCAGGCAAAGTGCAATAAATGAGGCCTATGGCCAAGCAAAGTTGGCGGCTCGCGCTGAGCCAAGGCCGCGCAGATAAAGCGTTCATGAAAATAGCTTGTGAAAACGAGAAGACCTTAGTATAAACAAATGCGAATCATTCGCATTTGAATGCCCTGCCCATTTCGAGGTCTATTTTTGTTGGGCTTTGGCCATCAGCAGCACGGGCAGCAATCCCGCAAGTACCAATGCCAGGGATGGCAAAGCCGCCTCGCCCAAGCGCTCGTCACGCGCCAATTGGTAGGCCATAACGGCCAGGGTGTCGGTATTGAAGGGTCGCAACACCAAAGTGGCTGGTAACTCTTTCATCACATCCACCCACACCAATAACAGCGCCGACGCCACGGTCGGGCGCAACAAGGGCCAGTGCACGCGGGCAAAGACATCGCTTGCGCGCGAACCGAGCATGCGGGCGCTTTCGTCGGCGCTGGCTGGTATGCGTGCATAGCCGCTTTGCACGCTCTGCAAAGCCACAGCAATAAAGCGCACCAAGTAGGCCCAAATCAAACCCAGCAGTGTTGCGGTGAGCCAGTAACCGGCACCGCTATTGGGCCATTGTTGCTGCACCCAACTGACCGGGAGCAGCAAGCCCACCACAATGACCACGCCCGGCACGGCATATCCCAGGCCTGCCAGTTGGGCGCTTAGGCGACGCCACCAGGTGGGGTGGGTGCGCAGCCCGTGCGCCAGCCACAATGCCAAAGCAGCAGCCAGCAGAGCGCTGATGCCGCCCAAGCGAAGGCTGTTCCAAAACCAGCCCCCAAAGGCAGCCCAAGGCAACGCTTGTTGCTGACTGCCTAGCCACAGCGCATGGCCCATGATGAGCAGTGGAAACACAAAGCCCAGTAACACGGGCAACAAGCACAACCCATAGGCCAATGCGGCACGCCAGCTGCCAAGGCGCAAGGGCTGCGACTCGTTGCTGCGCGCGGGCCCGCGCCGGTTCGCAAAGCGCAAACGGTCTTGCGCGCGATGCTCCCACCACAGCACGGCTGCAACGAAAAAGAGCAGCACAGACGATAGCTGCGCCGCCGCGATCCGGTTGTCCATGACCAGCCACGCTTTGTAAATACCGGTAGAAAACGTTTGCACGCCAAAGTAACTGCTGACACCAAAATCAGCCAGGGTCTCCATCATGGCCAATGCCAGACCGGCAGCTATGGCCGGACGCGCCAACGGCAAGGCCACGCGAAAAATACGCCGCCATAGGCCGGCACCTAGCAATCGCGCTGCTTCCATCAGCTGCGGTGCACGTTCAGCCAATGCACTTCGGCAAAGCAAATAGACATAAGGGTAAAGACTCAGGCTCAGTACCACCGCCGCGCCCCAGGTGCTGCGAATATCCGGCCAAAGTGCGCCTTGCCAGCCGGTTTGGAGCCGTAGCCAATTTTGCAAAGGGCCGCTGTATTGCAAAAAGTCGGTGTACGCGTAAGCGACCACATAGGCAGGCATGGCCAATGGCAGCAGCAAGAGCCAAGACAGCGTCTGGCGACCTGGAAAATCAAACAAAGTGACCGCCGCTGCGCTCACGCTGCCGATGCTGACAACGCCTATTGCCACCAGCGCACACAAGAACAAACTGGTACGGGTGTAATCCGGCAAAACCGTTTCTAGCAAGCCTTGCCAGACCACAGCGGAGCTTGCGTCCCATTGCAGCCATGCGCTTAGAACCACCAGCACCGGAGCGACCAACAAGCAGACTGCGAGCCCGCGAAAAACAGTAAAAAAAGGCATTGCGTAAATAGGCGCCGAGGCGGCAAGGGTAAGCAGTCATTGTAGGTTTTGCGTCTATGGCCTGCCTACAATGAATGCCATGTTTATAGACATCAGTGATCTGCAAGTACGTTACCCTGGCCGCGACAAGGCGGCGGTGGAGCATGTGAGTTTTGGCTTAGACAAGGGCCAAATGGGCGTACTGATTGGCCCCTCGGGATGTGGCAAGACCACCTTGCTGCGGGCGGTCGCCGGGCTCGAACCTCTCAGCGGCGGTGTCATTCGGATGAACGACCAGGTCATCAGCGGCGTTGGAGTGCACCTAGCCGCAGAGCGTCGCCGCATCGGCATGGTGTTCCAAGATTACGCCTTGTTTCCCCACCTGAGTGTGGAAAAAAATATTGACTTTGGCCTCACGCATTGGCCGGCGCAAAAACGCCAAATTCGGGTGCGGGAGATGTTGTCGCTGGTAGGCCTGACATCTTCGGCCCAGCGCTATCCGCACGAACTTTCAGGCGGGCAACAACAGCGTGTGGCCTTGGCGCGCGCATTGGCACCCGAACCATTACTGCTCTTACTGGATGAACCCTTTTCCAACCTCGATGTGGATTTACGCGAGCGACTGGCGCAGGAGTTGCGCGAAATTTTGCAATTGGCACAAATCACCGCCTTGTTTGTCACCCATGACCAAATGGAAGCGTTTGCCATTGGAGACGTGATCGGTGTCATGGACAAGGGGCAATTGCAGCAGTGGGACGATGCCTACCATTTGTACCACCGGCCTGCTAACCGTTTTATTGCTGAATTCATTGGTCACGGGGTGTTTGTGCAGGCGGCCATCGCCTGCGAGGACCAAACCCTGGTGTTGCAAACGCCTTTAGGCGAGTTACGCAGGTCGACAGAGAACCCCCAGGAGCGGGAAACTTGGAAGCATGGTGGAACCTGCGATGTGCTCTTGCGCGCCGATGACATCGTGCACGACGATGAGGCGCCGGTCCAAGCAGAAATTCTGCGCAAAGCGTTTCGGGGTTCTGAGTTTCTCTACACACTGCGCCTGGGCAACGGCCAAACCCTTATGGCACATGTGCCCAGCCACCATGACCACCATGTCGGCGAATGGATAGGCATAAAGATGCAAGCGGACCACGTGGTCTTATTCACCCAGGCGCGGGTTTCATAGACCGGCCCCTGTGGCCAAGTGACGATAAACGCAGGACTTAATCCCGGCGCTTAGAGCAAAAGTGCAGCCTTTCCAGAAGGCTAAATTTCACTCCACCGGCGTCAGCTTCGCCACGCTCAGAGCCAGCCATTTCGTGCCGTGGCGGGGAAAGCTTATTTGGGCGCGGGCATCAGCGCCCTCGCCTTCCAGGGTCAGCACCTTGCCTTCGCCAAATTTATTGTGAAACACCTGCAAGCCCACGCGCAGGCCGTGGGCGGGGTCGGTTTTGCGGGCCACCGGCGGGCCGGCGTTATAGGTTTCGGTGCGCTGGCTGGAAGTCGGTGTCTGCCAAGCGGGTGTGCTGCTGCCAGCCCAGGGGCTGCGCGCGGGCGGGCGTTTGGGAGTGAGGAACTTCAGGCTGCCTTCGGGCAGTTCGTCAAAAAAACGGCTTTTCAGGTTGTAGCGCGTCTGGCCGTGCAGCATGCGGGTTTGCGAATGGCTGAGGTAGAGCCGGTCACGCGCGCGGGTGATGGCCACGTACATCAGGCGGCGCTCTTCTTCCAGGCCGTCACGGTCGCTCATGGCGTTTTCATGGGGGAACAAACCCTCTTCCATGCCGGTGATGAACACGCAATCAAACTCCAGGCCTTTGGCCGCGTGCACGGTCATCAGTTGCACCGCGTCTTGCCCGGCCTGGGCCATGTTGTCGCCCGCTTCTAAAGCGGCGTGGGTTAAGAAGGCGGTTAAAGGCGACAGGGTTTCACCGGTGTCGCCAAATTCGGGCTCCTCCAGTGCGGGCGCGTCGGTGGGCGCTTGCTGGGCCAGCAGACCGGCCTCGTCCGTAAGCGACGCGGCACCAGCGGCCCCGCCCCGCGCAGCTTCCTGGCGGCCAAAGCCTTCCAGGCGCACAAAGCTTTCGGCGGCGTTGACCAGTTCTTCCAAGTTTTCGATGCGGTCCTCGCCTTCGCGGTCCTGGCGGTAATGGGCCAGCAGGCCACTTTCTTCCAGCATGGTGGCCACAATATC
>CANFJQ010000031.1 GCA_947447615.1 Comamonadaceae bacterium | reverse complement strand
GTCCCAGGGCTCAAGCATGGCGGCGTGGTATTCGTAAAAAGCGCGGCGGCGCTCGTCCATGGTGCTGTGGTTTTCCCAGGGCTCGGGGATCATCATCATCATGGCCTGGCTGATGGGGTAGCCGGCCATGGTCAAGAGCTCTAGGCAGTTGTCAAAAGTAGCGGTGTCCGATTGGCCGGCAAAGCTGATGGGATACAGCTTTTTCAGGTCAGCAGCCAGCACCGGCGAGGACATCACGCCCTCGCGCGCTTTCATCCAGTTGTAATTGCCTTTGACGGTATTGATCTCGCCGTTATGCGCCACATAGCGGTAGGGGTGGGCCAGCGGCCACTCGGGGAAAGTGTTGGTAGAAAAACGCTGGTGCACCAGGCCCAGTGCAGACACGCAGCGTGCGTCTTGCAAGTCTTTGAAATAGGTGCCTACTTGGTCGGCCAGCAACAAACCTTTGTAGATGACCGTGCGGCTAGACATACTGGGAACGTAGTATTCCTTGCTGTGCTTGAGGTTGAGGTGCTGGATCGCCGCGCTGGCGGTTTTGCGGATGACATAGAGCTTGCGCTCCAACGCGTCTTGCACGATGACATCGTTGCCGCGACCGATAAACACCTGCCGTATGACCGGCTCTTTTTCGCGCACCGTGGGGGACATGGGCATGTCGGCGTTGACCGGCACATCGCGCCAGCCTAAAAACACCTGGCCTTCGGCCTTGATGGCGCGTTCCATTTCCTGCTCGCAGGCCAGGCGCGAGGCGTGCTCCTTGGGCAGAAAAATCATGCCGACGCCATATTCGCCAGCAGCGGGCAGTTGCACGCCTTGGGCCGCCATTTCTTCGCGGTAAAGCGCGTCGGGCAATTGAATCAAGATGCCAGCGCCATCGCCCATGAGCTTGTCTGCACCGACCGCGCCACGATGGTCCAGGTTTTCCAAAATCTTGAGCGCGTTGCTAACAATGCTGTGGCTTTTCTCGCCCCGGATATGCGCCACAAAGCCCACACCACAAGCGTCGTGCTCGTGCTCGCCTGCATACAAACCAAATTGCTGCAGATGCTCCTTTTCAGCCGCCGTGGTCATAACCCGCTCCTGGAAAAATTACAAAGGACGGCAAGCATACTGCAACGCAACATCATTTTTTGAAAATTAATTGGGGTCAGAACCTAATTAATTCCCCAAGAAACAGGAGCTCCGTAAATTGGGGACGGGTTGAATTTAAAGCAATTAACGGCTGAAATGACAACACCTCGGGTGCTTAAGCGGTTTCTGTCTAGACAATCAGCTTTCAGGCCTGGCGCTTGGCGCGCGTCGCCGACCACTCGGCAATTCGGCGATTGCCTACGGCGCCAGCGGCGGCCTACCGGCCTTGGATTTGCTGATGCGGCGCTCGGTGCGTTTTTGCAAATCTGCAACAAAATCCGCTTCGCCCAGCGCCCAGCCGCGCAGCGTGGCATCGGTCAGGGCTTGTTGGGCGGAGCCGTCCACGCCTGCCTGTACCCATGTCTGATAGGCGGCCTCGCGGGCAAACGGCGTGTTGCCCATTTCCCAGTACAGCGGGTGCGGGCTGACCAAAGGGTCGGCGCGCTGCCCGGTGTAATGCGCAAAGGAGGACCAGGGGTAGTCCTGCGGCCCCGTCACCATGGCCGCGCGCACCGGGTTGAGGTCGATATACGCCATGCATTGCAGCAAATAGCGCTCAGTCTGCAAGACAGTGGAGCGGTAACGCCCTTCCCATAAAGTACCGGTGCGCTGCTGCTTGCTGTTGAAATACTGCACATAGCTCCGCCCTACGGCTTGCATCATGCGCGGTAAACCGTCGGCATCCTGCGGGGTGAGCAAAAGATGGAAATGGTTGCTCATGAGCACATAGGCGTGCACCGCGACCTGGCATTCGCGGGCATGGGTGCGCAGCAGCTCCAGCAAATGCCGGTAATCAGCGGCGCTGGAAAAAATCGCCTGCCGGTTGTTACCGCGCTGGATGATGTGGTGCGGGTAGCCGGGTAGGCTGAGGCGGGGAAGGCGGGCCATGGGCGATGCGGAGGGTTTGCCGCATCTTATCGCCAACCTGTCCCCTATTTAGATGTGGCCCTGGGCAGCGCCCATTGATGAGGGCGCTGGGCAAGCTTTGTGGCCTGGGCGCCGGGCAGTGCCTTTTTCTTACCGCGGCGCGCGAGAGACGCGCACTTTGTTCCCAGAAGTCACGATGACGACGGATTCACCGGCCACTAAAGTTTCATTACCCTTGGCTTGCACGATGGCGCGCCGATCGCCATTGCGCAATTGGACAATGATTTCAAAGGCTTCTTCTTTGGTCGCCATGCGCTCGATGGCATTGCCGGCCAGCGCGCCCGCCACCCCAGCCAATACGCCCAAGCCGATTTTTTCGCGCTGGATGGTGCTGCCACCGGTGCCTACCGCAGCGCCAACGATACCGCCTGCGGCCGCGCCCATACCGGATTGGCTGCCATCGACCGTAACGGGCCGAATACTGATAACCGTACCGTCCTGCACCTGGGCCGCCACTTGGGCGTCCTGGCGGCTGATGACGTCGGGGCTGCTGGTGGCGCAGGCGCTCAGTACCGTAACCGCAACTACGAGCACAAGACTTTGAACTGTGTTTCTCATGTAAATCCCTTTAGTAATGCTAAAAATGGTGGCTAAAGCCGCACAACTTATGAACCCGGCCACGGGACTGTTGCGACGGCCTTCTAAGTTAACGCGCCAACCCGCGCTGGCGTTGTCTTAAGAATTGTCGGCCCGCCATGTAAACCGCCTGTCAATCAGGTCTTTCAGGCCAAATTGTTCGCCAATTTGCTGCATACGCTGCGCAGCGGCGCGTTTTTTCTGGCCGGTATAGCGGGCCAAAATCAATTCGTTTTTCATGCTGTGCTCCCAGCCCACCAGCTCTGTCACCGTCACTTGGTAGCCACTGGCCTCCAAATACAGGCAGCGCAGCACATTGGTAATCTGGCTGCCCAGCTCGCGTGTGTGCAAAGGGTGGCGCCACAACTCTGCCAACGGCGTGCGCGACAGCATCAGCGCTTTGTTGCTTCCTAAATGGCGCGCCGCTTCCGCCTGGCAGCAAGGCACCAGCGCAAAAGCGCGTGCCTGCTTGGCCAGGCCGAAGGCAATGGCGTCGTCCGTGGCGCTATCGCAGGCATGCAGGGCCGTAACCAGATCAATCCGTGGTGGCAGCAAGGCCGAATGCGCCGATTCGGCCACCGTCAGATCGAGAAACTGCATACGCGCAAAACCCAGTTGGGCCGCTAGCGCGCGCGATTTCTCCACCAACTCGCTGCGGCTTTCGATGCCATAAACCTGGCCCTGGTCCAAGTGCTTAAAAAACAAGTCGTAGAGGATGAAGCCCAAGTAGGACTTACCCGCGCCGTGGTCCGCCACCGTCAAGCCCTGCGCTGCTTGCGCGGCGTCTGCCGGCCCGGCCTGCGCCAATTCGCGCAACAAGGTTTCAATGAATTGGTAGAGGTGGTAGACCTGCTTGAGCTTACGCCGCGAGTCCTGATTGAGCTGGCCTTCACGGGTGAGGATGTGCAAATGCTGTAACAAAGCGATGGACTGGCCTGGGCGCAGCAGTTCGGCGAGTTGCTGATCCCGCGCGGCTTGGCGACCACCTGCCGCTACCGCTTGCGACGCTTTGCCTGGCCGTGCTACTTTGCCGAGACTTTTTCCTGCAGCATCACTTTGAGGCTTCATGGCGTGCCCTCCATGCTCTGCGGGGGCATGACCATCTGCAAATCTTGCCAGCCTTGTAGCCCGAGATCGCGCAGCCGCGCGATATTGCGCTCGTAAATCAGCGCCGCATCCGGGTAAGCGGCCACCGCGCGGTCCATGCTGTCTTCGCGCAGCAGGTGCAAGATGGGATAGGGCGCGCGGTTGGTGTAATGCGCCATATCGCCCGCCGGTGCATCGGCAAATTCAAACTGCGGATGGAAACTGGCGATTTGCAAAACCCCATCCAAGCGCAGGGTGCGCAGTAATTTTTCTGCGCGTTGCACCAAGCCGTGGAAGTCCCAAAAATCAGGAAAAGCTTCGGGCAGGATCAACAAAGTCGTGTCGCGCTGCTCGGGGGTTTGGGCTAGTAAGTCATGCATCGCAGCGGCCAGTGCATCAAGCACATCGGCGCTGTCTTGCGCCCAGCACAGGGCATAGTGGATTTGGCCTTTGGCATGCACGGCTTTGGCAAAAGGACACAAGTTCAGCCCGATGACGGCGCGCTCCAGCCAGCCTTGGGTGGCCTGCAAGACTTCACTTGTGCGCGCCGCGCAAGTGCTCATGCCAAAAGCACACGGCCCGTCAGGCGCTGGTGCTCGCGTGATGCAAAACGGTCGGTCATACCCGCAATATAGTCGGCCACACGCCGATAGGTCTGTGCTTGCGGCGCGCTTGCATCCGCGCCCGCCTGCATGGCCGCCGGGTCGTTCACGTAAGCGGCGAACAAATCGCCCACCACCTGGCGCGCCTTGTCCATGGTCTCCAGCACACGCGGATGGCGGTACAGCGAGGCAAACAAAAAGGCCTTGAGTTGCGCGGTTTCCTGCTGCATTGCGGGACTAAATTGCACCAAGGGCGGGCAGTTACGTACCGCCTGCACATCCGCAGGTGCGGCCAGGGCGATGGCAGCCTGGGTGCTGTCCATCAAGTCGTAAATCTGGCTGCTAAGCATGAGGCGCACAGTTTCATACAACCAGCGCCGGGGCTTGTGCACCAGTTCCACGTTGGCACGCGCGGCCTGCTCGCTAAAGCGCCCGAACAAGGGCACTTGCTGCACCTGCGCCAGCTCTATCAGGCCAGAGCGCACGCCGTCGTCAATGTCGTGCGCGTTATAGGCAATCTCGTCGGCAAGGTTGCACAACTGGGCCTCCAGGCCAGGCTGCGCGCGCCGCAAAAAACGCGCGCCCACGCCGCCCTGCCCGTCGCCAAACGAGGGCTCTTGGGCTTCGATCAACTCCGCGTTGTGGCGGGAGCAATGTTTCAAGATGCCCTCGCGGGTTTCAAAGCACAGGTTCAGGCCGTCAAAGTCGGGGTAGCGTTCTTCCAAATGGTCTACCACGCGCAGGCTTTGTAAGTTGTGTTCAAAACCGCCGTGCCCGGCCATGCAGGCATCGAGCGCGTCCTGCCCGGCATGCCCAAAAGGCGTGTGGCCCAGGTCATGGGCCAGGGCGATGGCTTCCACCAGGTCTTCGTCCAGGCCCAAGGTGCGCGCCATGGAGCGTCCCAGCTGTGCTACCTCCAGCGAATGCGTGAGGCGGGTGCGAAACAAATCGCCTTCGTGGTTTAGGAATACCTGGGTTTTATAGACCAAGCGGCGAAAGGCGGTGGAGTGGACGATGCGGTCGCGGTCGCGCTGGAATTCGGTGCGCGTGGGCGCCGGGCTTTGCGGGTGGCGCCGGCCCCGGCTCTGCGCCGGGTCACTGGCATAGGGCGAGCGCATCAGGCAGCGCAGCAGCGGTCGATCACCGCGCGCACCAGCGCATCTTCGGCGCCGCGCATGCAGGCACGGCCCGGCCCGTCGATCAGCACAAAACGAATGGCACCGGCTTCGGCTTTTTTATCGACCCGCATCAGCGCCAGGTAACGTCCGGCGTTGTCGCTGGCGTCGAGCACCGGGCCACGCACCGGCAGACCAGCGGCGGCGATCAGGCGCGTCAGGCGCTGCACAAATGCCGCGTCCACCAGGCCCAGCGCCTGCGACAGATGGGCCGCCATCACCATGCCGCAGCCCACGGCCTCGCCGTGCAGCCAGTCGCCATAGCCCAAGCCGGCCTCGATGGCGTGGCCAAAGGTGTGGCCAAAATTGAGAATGGCGCGCAAGCCGCCTTCGCGTTCGTCTTGTGACACCACCTGCGCCTTGATCTCGCAGCTACGCCGCACCGCGTGGGCCAGGGCTTGCACATCACGCGCCACTAGGGCTTCTATATGGGCTTCGATCCAATCCAGAAAAGCCATATCCGCAATCGGGCCGTATTTGATGACCTCGGCCAAACCGGCGCTGACTTCGCGTGGGGGCAGGGTTTTGAGGGTGCCCAAATCGCAGAGAACGCGCTGCGGTTGGTAAAAAGCGCCCACCATGTTTTTGCCCAGCGGGTGGTTGATACCGGTCTTGCCGCCCACCGAGGAATCCACCTGCGCCAAGAGCGTGGTGGGGACTTGCACAAAGGGCACGCCGCGCATATAGCTGGCAGCAGCAAAACCCGTCATGTCGCCGACCACGCCGCCACCCAGGGCGAACAAAACGGTTTTGCGGTCGCAATTATTTTGCAGCAGCGCGTCAAAAATAAGGTTGAGGGTTTGCCAGTCTTTATGCGCCTCGCCGTCGGGCAAAACGACCAGGTGGACGCTGGCGTAATGGGGCTGCAAAGCGGCTTGCAGGGCGGCGGCGTAGAGCGGTGCTACGGTGCTGTTGCTTACGATCAGCGCTGTGGAAGCCTTCGGAAGGTCGGCAAAATTGGCCGCATCCGCGAGCAAGCCGCTGCCGATCTGGATGGGGTAACTGCGCTCGCCTAGGGCGATGGTGAGGGAGTTCAAAAGCGGGGTCGTCATAGCGGGCTAGTTTAGGCGTCTGGGCGGCGTGATATGCAGTTGGCCCAAAATCGCATTGACCAGGCTAGACACCGAGGGACGACCGGTTTCGACCGTGTGGTGCGCCGTTTCGCGGTACAGCGGGTCGCGCTGGGCGAACAAATCGCGCAAGCGGGCCATGGGGTCGGCCACCTGCAGCAAGGGCCGCTTGTGGTCGTGGCGCAAGCGGCGCATCAGGTCTTCAGGCTGCGATTGCAGGTACACCACGGTGCCAGCGGCGCGCAAGGCATCACGGTTGGCGAGGCGCAACACAGCGCCGCCGCCGGTGGCCAGCACGCCCGGCGCCTGGGCGCAGAGTTGGGCGATCACCTCTTGCTCAATATCGCGAAAGCGGTCCTCGCCTTCCCGCTCAAAAAATTCCCGTATGGAGCAGCCGAGCCGCAACTCGATGGCCTGGTCGGAATCCAAAAAAGGCAGCTGCAAGCGCCGGGCAAGGTGCCTGCCGACAGTGGATTTGCCAGAACCTGGGAGGCCGATGAGGATGATCAAAATAGATTTTGTTTGCAGAGAGTAAACGCTGTAAGAATTGAATTGTCACGCATCGTTCACAGGAAAATTTCAATCCGGATCGTATGATTCTAAATTTATTCGGTAATTTTATGCGACCAATGCATCTATTTTAATTTTGAGAGGTACACCCAAGTATCCCAAACGGTGGCGTGTGAAAAGTACCTTTATCTTTATCGTCTTCTGTGAATGCCGTAATAAAACGCATCGAGGTACTGCCCTCCGAGTTTTTTACTTTTGTCGTGACTGTTACGGTATAGGCAAGCCAGGTTGCATACTTTTGCCCGCAAGAAACTCGAATAAACATTTGACCATTGACATCGGTTGTATTTTTGTTATCAAGATAGCTAAATGCTACAGCGGCTTGTACAGGGTCTAATCGGCCATTTCCATTTTTATCTTCACCAATGTCAATCGAGGCACTTCGATTTAAATCCTCGTTCGCACACCATACCCTGCGAGTAAGCGTTGGGGTAATTGAATCCTGAGACGCATAATCGGCAGGCGGAGGAATCCCTTTGAGGTCATAAGCGCCACTGTCTGGCCCTTTACCATAGTGCGTAATATTGACACTAGCAGACACCTGTGCATCCTGGACGCCTTGACCGACGGCATTCGTCACTTGAATGAGCAATTTGTCGAGGTAATCAATTCCAGAAGCCCCTTTTTCCAATTTTGAATAATCGCTAATCGAAATGCTAACTGGTTCCGCTGCAACGGTTAACCTCTTACCAGACGTTACGCCAGAGGTGGTTGACGCAATGTTCAAATTAGCGCAATTATTTAGTAAATCAATTGCGGTGAAATCAGAGGTTTTGTAACAAGCTTTTATTTCAACTCCCTCAGTAGGACTACTAGCGCTTCCGGGAATGTAATCAGCGGTCGCCTCGCCTTTCTCATCGGTGTAGACCACGCCATCCCCTACCGATATTGATTCACCAGGCAAGCGATTAGAAGTTATCTTAAATTGGACGCGAACGTTCGCAATTCCCTCGTTTCGGGCATTTAAAAATTTAGCTCTCAAATTGGCCTTGTTAGAACTTGAACCATTGACATTAGGACTGATAGCGCTAGGTTCGGCACTGAGTGATGCTGAACTTATCGTCCCTGAGGCTGAGGGCACCCTTAATGCTGAGGTAACCTGTACATCTCTTGTTAATTTAAAACCCAGACCGTCCGCAATTACTTGATATGGTCCCGGACTGTTGGGTACAACAGTTGCTTTCGTAATTGTGCCCGAGGCGTCTGCTGTCTCAGACCCTGTGAATCCCAAGGTGCCAGAGAGATTAACTACTGCAAAGGGAACAGCGATATTGGCACTGTCTTTTACTGACACCTCTAAGGTGGCTGAAGCACCGGGTGCAGGGTTGGCGGGAATCAGGTTCGCACTTATGACTGCACCGGTTACATAAACCTTGCCCATTTTTGTAATGCTACCTGCTGTAATCGTGACGCTGATAGTCCGATTACTTTTGTCTGGTCCGATCCTAATGGCGCCAGAGTAGGTGCCATCGCTTGCGGTTACCGCCGTCGCTGTCGTACCCGTAAAACTTCCTGAATCCACTTTTACGGTGACAGGCACACCGGCCACTACGTTGTTGTTGGCATCCAGAGTCGTCACCGTCAGCGTAGCCTTGTCTGATCCGCTATTTTGAATAATAAATTTATTGAATTCAAAATAAAAATCACTCGCAGCGGCTTCGGAATTTGATCCTTTGTCAGAACCATTCGCACCGGAGTTGTTTCCCGAAGTGCTGCTGGTGCCTAAATCAGTTTTTTTTCCACCAACCGTTCCCGGATCACCGCCGCCACCACCGCATGCAGCAAGAAAGTGAATTACAGCGAAGATCACGATTAATTTGATATCTCTCATACTACCTTCCCTTAACCAAGTTTGCCGGGGATGTGTTGTTGCCCATCTTGGAGAAGCGCTTTGTTGTGAGCGCACCATCGATCATCTACACCACACCGCACACCCCTTAGCCATGCACACAGCTTTGCGAGCATCAGCAACTGTCACCGCGTCCCTACCAAGTCGTTAATCAATTTAGGCGTAATAAACACCAGTGTTTCGCTTTTGGCAGTTTTCTTCGTCTTGTTTTGAAACAGAAAGCCCACGCCAGGTAAATCGCCAAAAAAAGGTACCTTGGTATCTGTTTCTTGTTGCTCTTCGGTATAAATTCCTCCAATGACCACGGTGCCGCCGTTGTCCACCAACACTTGGGTTTTGATATGTTTGGTATTGATCGAAGGGCCGGAGGCCGTGATGGTGCCCACACTGTCTTTGGAGACGTCTAACTCCAAACTAATATTTCCATCTGGGGTTATTTGCGGCACAACATCTAGCTTTAGCACCGCTTTGCGAAAGCTCACTGCGGTAGCGCCGCTGCTGGTCGCCATCTGGTAGGGAACCTCGGTGCCTTGCTCGATGACGGCCTTGGTTTTGTCATACGCTATGACGCGCGGGCTGGAGACAATCTTGCCGCGCCCGTCAGACTCGAGCGCCGACAATTCCAGTGCCAACACGCGGTTGGAAGCAGCGCTAAACAAAGTCACTGCAAACGATGCCGCGCCAAATCCACCAGCGCCACCCGCGGGTAAATTGACAAAGTTGCTGCTGGCATCCATGGTGGTGGTCGCGCCTGAGGAGCCCAGGGCGTTGGCATAGTTGGTACCAAAGGCAACGCGGTTTTCGCCTGCAAGCTGGTAGCCGCCGTCGCCACCCTGAATGGCGCGCCTATCCATGCCGCCCAATTTTGCACCCAGGTTTCTAGCAAAGTCGCTGGTCGCTTCCACAATGCGCGCCTCAATCAGCACCTGGCGCACCGACACATCTACCTTAGCAATTAGCTGGGCCACCTGGTCGAGTTTTGCGGCTACATCGGTAACAAACAACTGATTGGTTCGCGGCTCTGCGATCACGCTGCCGCGCGCACTCAGAATACGCCCCGCGCCACCTTCCGCCCCGCCGCCGCCGGCCATGAGTTGCGGCGCCACATCAGAGGCTTTGGCGTAATTGAGTTGGAAGGACTGGGTACGCAGCGGCTCAATTTTTTCATTGGTCATTTGCGATTCAAATTCCAATTTTTCTTTGGCGGCAATTTCCTCTTTAGGGGCTACCCACAACACGTTGCCGTTTTTTCGCATAGCCAAGCCTTTGCTGCGCATAATGATGTCCAGCACCTGATCCCAAGGCACGTTTTGCACGCGCAAGGTAACCGTGCCACTGACCGAATCGGACGTCACCACGTTGAAATTTGTGAAGTCCGCAATCACTTGCAGCACTTGGCGTACATCGATGCTCTGGAAGTTCAGCGATAACTTCTCACCGGTAAATGCATCTTTTTGCGCGACTTTTTTCGGGTCTTGGGTGACCTGGCGTACTTCCAAAACCAGTTCGGTATCGGTCTGGTAAGCCGTATGTTCCCATGCGCCTAGCGGCGTGATTTGCATGCGTACTCGCCCAGCGTTTTGGTTGGTAGTGATGGTCTGGACGGGCGTGGCAAAGTCGGTGACGTCCAACTTTTTACGCAAACGCTCTGGCAGAGAGACGTTGCTAAAGTCCACGATCAAATTACTTCCCACCTGGCGCACATCAGCGCTAACTTGTTTGCCTGGCAAACTCACGACGACCCGCCCGGCCCCGTCGCTGCCTCGGCGGAATTGGATGTCGCTAATCGGCGCGGGCCCCGAAGGTGCCGGGGTGGCGCCTTGCTCGATGGGTGCGGCGGCAAGTGCACTGATGGCCGCCGCGCTGGGAGCCGGAGTAGATGCCGCGGGTATCTGTGCCGGCCCGGCCCCAGCAATGGGCTCCAAAGCTACGATCAAACTCTTACCCACGATGTCCAGCCGGTAGTTGGCTGCTTGGCGCAAATTGATCACCACGCGGCTGCGTTCATCGGATTGGGCCACGATGGCCGAGTCCACCAAGGCTTGGGTAATGGCGATACGGCCCATGCCCAGGGCGCTACCAAGGCCAGGGAAGTCCAGTGCAATACGCGCAGGGTTGCGGGTGGCAAAGGCTTTGGGCAAGGCGGTCAGTTCCTGCGCGAATTCGATACGCACTTGTTCAGAATTGCCACTGCGCTGGGCGGTAATCGCGGTTACCGAGTTCTCAGCAATGGCTTGCGTGGCCCCGATAAGCCAAGCCCCCAGCCAAAGCGCAACGGTGGCCGCCCGCGTGATGCTTCTCTTTATAGTCATTTATTACTCCCTTGAATCCGCAGGTAGGTATCCCGCTCCAACCATTTACCGCCGGCGTCCTGTGCGATTTCCCGCAGTTGGATACCCGATTCATCCACGCGCAATACCTTGCCGAAATTCTTACCAATATATTGACCCGGCACCACCTGGTGCACGATGCCGTTGGCACGTACCAGGCCCACGGAGCGCCCTTGTTTCTCCAGCATGCCCACGAAGTTCATGGATTCCAAGGGGATGCTTTCCAACGGCTGCCGTGCGCGTGACTTTTGCGACAGACTTAAGTCTGGGTTTTCCTTCTCGGCTGCCGCATTGGCCAGCGCTACGAAATATTGTTTGGTAAACGGGTCTTTGCGATCGCCCTGTTCATAGGACAAATGCTTGAAAGGCTGGGGCGCCGGGATTTTCTTCACGGTGGGAATACTGGCCTTGCGCTGCTCCTCCATCCACTCACGCAAAGTGTCCTGTCGCGACGGACCGCAGGCCGCCAGCAGCACCGCCACTAGAAGCACAGCGCCGCGCGCGAGTTGCTTCATTTCCCCTCCTTGCCGCCCTTGGCCTGCGCCGCTACTTCAGCAGGATCCAGATAGCGATACGTACGCACGGTGGTCTCCAAGGTCAACGCGCCCTCGGCTTTGGGTGTGATCGTCATATTGCTCAGGTTGACGATACGCGGCAGGTTTGCTACATCAGCCGCAAACCGGGCAAAGTCGTGGTAGCCGCCGTTGGCCCGAAAGCTAACCGGGATGATGGCGTAGTACTGTTTGAAAATGGGCGCCTCTGGCTTAAACAGTTCTTGCTGCAAATTTTGGCCGCGGCCCATTTGGCTAATACTGAAAAGCAAGCCCGACATTTCTGTACTGTTGGGTAATTGCTTTTCCAAACCTTCCACTGTCAGTGCTACTTCGTCACGTTGCTTTTTTAATAAATTCAGGTTAGCCGCTTTTGCAAGTTTGTCGGTGAATTCGCCACGCAAGGTATTTTCTTTTTCCACCGCTTTTTCTAACTCGTTAGCGTAGTCACTTAAAGGGTAAAGCCATAACAAACCAACCGTCAGGCCGTACAACATCAGTAGCAAAAATAGGCGAGGCACCAAGGGCCAAGAGGAAGGATTGCCCGAGTCCAATCCTCGGAACTGAGCGGCAATATTGGCGCCTAATGAAGCGATGAGATTCTTGTTCATGGGTGGCTCCGGTCGTTCATACCCGGAGTTCAAACTTTGGCAGCACCCGTGGGCGCCGGTTTGGATGTCGCGTCTGCGGGTACTGCCCCAGAGGCTGCTTGTGCCGCAGCCGCAGCGGAGGCATTAACGCCGGGCGCAGACAGGTCTTGCGCACGCAAAAACACAGCCTTGACTGAAAATTTGTAAGCCTTGACCGGCAATTTCCCAGTGGGATTGAGGCTTTGGACTTCGCTAACTTGAAGCTCGGGTTTGGTAAACCATCCCCCTGATTTTCCCAAGTTGTCCAAAAACTGGGATAAGTTCTCGTTGGTTTGGGCGGTGCCTTCTAGCGTCAGCTCTTGGTCCTTCTGGGCCAAGCGCGTGAGGGCAATGCCTTGAGGCAAATTGTTCGCCAACTCAGACAGTAGGCGTACCGGCGAATTGCGGTCTGCCTGAATATCTTCTACCGCTTTCTGGCGCGCAAGCAGGGCATCAATTTGGGTTTTTAAGTCTTTGATTTCAATAATCTGCGCTTCGTAGCGCTTAATTTCTTTCTCAAGAACCGCAATATTGTCTTTTTGTGCATCTATCGACGACATCAGCGACCCATAAATCGCAAAGGCCGTAATACCGCCAAGGATCAGTGTCAATACCATCGAGGCATTGAACTGGTCTTGCTTGAATTTACGCAGCGCTTCGCGATGCGGAAGCAAATTAAATTGAATCACAGCGTAAACCTTCGCAAGGCCAAGCCACATGCACCAATAAAGAGTGGCGCGTCTTGCAGGCGCAAGTTATTGCGAACCTGGGGCGCCAAACTCATGCCCTCAAATGGATTAATTAAGGTGCAGGGCGATTGCAAGGCCGTTGATATGGCTGCAGCCAGTCCAGGCACCATAGCGCCGCCGCCAGTTAAAAAAATTTGATTAACTTTGCTATAGGGCGTACTGTTGTAAATAAACTGCATGCCACGCTCAAGCACCTGAACGGTGGTGGATACATAGGGCGCTAGGACCGAGGATTCGAAATCCTGCGCCAGTGCACCGGAGATCTTTTTTGTTTCAGCCTCATCACCGGAAAAGCTGTAGTGCGCCGCGATGCGCTGGGTCAATTGTTCACCCCCCACTGACTGATCGCGTTCATACACAATGGCTTCGCCCACCGTCACCTGCATCAGGGTGCGCCCCGCGCCCATTTTGAGAAGTAGCACTACGGCGTTATCCTGGCCGGGCAAATGAATATCAACCAATCGCTTTGTCGCCGAGCGCAGGGCATAGGATTGCACATCCACCACACTGGCTTCTAAATCGGCTAATTCGACCAGTTCTTGTAAGTTTTGTACGCGGTCACGTCGTGCTGCCGCGATCAGCACGTCCAGCATTTCAGGGCGTTGGGGGTTTTGTCCCACGGTACAAAAATCCAGGCTTACTTCTTCCAGGGGGAAAGGAATATATTGACGGGCCTCTTCCTCGACCTGCGCCTCCATATCTGCCGAACTTAAATTGGCTTCCACCATGATTTTTTTGGTGATAACTGCCGAGGAAGGCAATGCGAGGGCAACTTTGCTTGCCTTGATGCGGTTTTTCCGTAATAGGGCCCGCAGGGCGTCGGCCACTTCGCTCATCTTCACCACATTTCCGTCAACAATATGGCCGCTGGGCATCCTCGCACTGGCCAGCAACTCCAAAACTGGCTGCTCCATGGATCCGCTCAGCCCCACGACCTTGATGCCCCAGGAGCTGATATCCATCCCGATAATTTCTTCCTGACGTCGGCCAAAGAGTGACTTCAGATCCATTATTTACACCTCAATTGCCTGAATTTTAATGATTTTTAGCCTAATGTTTATCAATAGTACCATTAAATTTAGCAAATATTACAATTATCCTTGTGGATTTGCAGATGCTCGGCTGCGCTACCATTGGCCTCTGGCTGTTTCCGGCACCTCGCGTACCAAAGCAGAACCGGGCGTTTTGACGATCTCCCCGGTTTGGCACGCACTGCGGACGCGCGTTTTCACTTTCTAGACCTTTGCATCCATGGCCGAACTGCCCCCCTCCGCCTCACCCAAGCCTGCCGGGCCCAAAAAGGCCCCCGCGCGAACGATTTGGGGCTGGATGGGCTTTATCGTGCTGTCCCTGGCCGGGCTGGCTGCGGCCGGTGTCGCCTCCATCCTTTTTTTGGTGGCCATCGTGATGGCGCTGGCTTACCCTAATTTGCCGGATATTTCAGATTTAGAGGATTACCACCCCAAACTACCTCTGCGGGTGTTTTCATCGGAAGGGGATTTGATTGGCGAGTTTGGCGAGGAGCACCGCACGCTTACGCCGATTAATGAAATCCCGCTAGTCATGAAAAACGCCATATTGGCCATTGAGGACGCGCGCTTTTTTCAGCATGGCGGTATAGATTACGTGGGTATGGTGCGCGCCGCCGCTGCCAATGTGGGACGTTCCAAAAGCCAAGGCGCATCCACGATCACCATGCAGGTGGCGCGCAATGTGTACCTATCTTCCGAAAAAACCTTCACCCGCAAGATTTACGAGATATTGCTGACCTTTAAGCTCGAACACAACCTGAGCAAAGACCAGATCCTGGAAATCTATATGAACCAGATTTATCTGGGCAATCGGGCCTATGGCTTTGCCGCTGCGTGCGAAACCTATTTCGGCAAGCCGCTAAAAAATATAAGTATTGCGGAGGCCGCGATGCTGGCTGGTTTGCCTAAAGCGCCCTCGGCCTACAACCCTATCAAGAACCCGCGCCGCGCGCGCATCCGCCAGCAATACATTATTGAGCGTATGTTGGACAACGGCTTTATTACGGCCGAGGAGGCCAAAGCCGCTAAGGCCGAAGTGCTGCGGGTACAAACTGCCGCCACGCGCCCGCAAGTCCATGCGGAATACCTGGCCGAGATGGTGCGCCAGCTGATGTACGAACAATATGGCGACGAAACTTATACACGTGGCCTGGATGTGATCACCACGGTGAACAGCATCCAGCAGGAAGCGGCTTACAAAGCGCTGCGCCGGGGCATCATGGACTTTGAACGGCGTCAGGTGTATCGCGGACCGGAAAAGTTCATTACCCTGCCCAGCGACGCTCAGGAACTTGAGGACGCGATTGACGAAGCCTTGGACGAACATCCGGACAACGGGGATGTGCTGGCTGCTGTGGTGTTGCAAGCCGACAGCAAACGCGTGCTAGCCCAACGGCAGGCCGGCGAGGTGGTGGAAATTAGCGGCGAGGGCTTAAAGCCGGCCCAATCGGGCCTGTCGGATAAGGCGGCGCCCAATATCAAGATACGTCCGGGCGCCATCATTCGCGTGTCCAAGTCGCTCAAAGGAACCTGGGAAATCACGCAATTGCCTGAAGTGGAAGGCGCTTTTTTTGCGATGGACCCACGCGACGGCGCGATCAAGGCGCTTGTGGGCGGCTTTGATTATGGGAAAAACAAGTTCAACCACGTGACCCAGGCCTGGCGCCAGCCGGGTTCGAGCTTCAAGCCGTTCATTTATTCGGCGGCTTTGGAGAAAGGGTTTACGCCTAGCACGGTCATCAACGATATGCCTTTGTTTTTTGACGCCGGTACGACCGGCGGTCAGCCCTGGGAGCCGAAAAACTACGACGGCACTTTCGAAGGCCCCATGCCACTGCGCAAAGCGCTGGCCAAGTCCAAGAACATGATCTCCATCCAAATTTTGCAGTCTATTGGTACGCACTATGCGCAGGAATGGATTAGCCGCTTTGGGTTTGATGCCGAAAAGCACCCGCCCTACCTCACCATGGCGCTGGGCGCGGGCTCTGTCACGCCGATGCAACTGGCAACCGGCTACTCGGTATTTGCCAACGGCGGCTACCGCGTCAGCCCCTGGCTTATTTCCCGCGTCAGCGAACAGCGCGGAAAAATACTGCTGGAAACCGCCAAGCCGGTGCTGGGCGAAGCCAATATCGCCATAGAGCCGCGCAATGCCTTTCTCATGACCAGTTTACTGCAGGAGGTCACGCGTTCCGGCACGGCAGCCAAGGCCCAGGCCACGCTCAAGCGACCAGACATTTACGGCAAAACCGGCACCACCAACGACTCCATGGATGCCTGGTTTGCCGGTTACCACCAAACGCTGACCGCAGTGACCTGGATTGGCTACGACACGCCGCGCAAGCTCGGCGATAAAGAAACCGGTGGCGGCCTGAGCCTGCCAGTCTGGATTAGCTTTATGGAGACCGCGCTGAAAAATGTGCCCATCATGGAGTCCGAGCCACCCGAAGGCATCGTGCGCGTGAACGGTGAGTGGTATTACGAAGAGTTTTCCAAGGGCACGGGCATAGGCGCTGTAGGCGCAGGTGACAAGGCGCCGTCTGCTGCTCCGGCCACTGGCGCTTCCCGGCCTATGACGCAATCCGAAGAGCAGCGCAGCATTTTGGACTTGTTCAGAAATTAACCATGCCAACCCTGCTGCTGCGCTGCAAGCGACGGCCATGCGTAGGAACGCTCAAGCCGTATGCGCAGCTACGCCCTTCATTGCCCCTGGCGCAGGGGCGGTTCGCGATATGGCGCAGCATGTGTGCTTAGTCAAATCACGCCGCAAACGCTAGTGGTACACCTGCCTGCGCGCTGGCATCCTTGCCCAGCAGCATAAAAAAATCGCCCTGCCCTTTGGTGTCTTGCCAAGCGCCATCGCGCCAGGAAAAATGGTAGCCACCCGAGCGTGATGCCATCCAGACTTCGTGCAAGGGTTTTTGCAGATTAATAATGATCTGGCTGCGGTTGGCAAACACCAAAGTCACCATGGCGCCTACGCGCTGGTTATCAATATCGGCGTTGCCCGCATCGTTGATGGCATCGCAAACACGCTCCACGCTGCGCAAGAGGGATTCGGCCAGATCCATGAACTCGGGGTCGGTCATTACAATTTCACCATGTCAAAAACAAAAAAATCAGCGGGCGACATATGCCTGGGCTTGGCCGCCGCTCTGCTACTGAGCGCCTGCGGACAAAAAGGGCCTTTGTATTTGCCGCCCAAAGCGGCACTTATCACCAGCCCGTGCCAATCGCCTACAAGCCACACCATAACGGATCGGCAGCCTAGCTGCCGCGCAGCATGAAAAATACCTTGCCCGGAGCTCCCTATTTCCACTATGGCGACACCGGCCTGATGGTGGAGGGCTTAGCCCTCAGCGCGCTGGCCCAAGAACACGGCACGCCTTTAT
The DNA here is from genome assembly GCA_947447615.1 of Comamonadaceae bacterium. GTDB lineage: Bacteria > Pseudomonadota > Gammaproteobacteria > Burkholderiales > Burkholderiaceae_C > Allorhodoferax. The sequence continues at coordinate 7,058 of CANFJQ010000031.1, read as the reverse complement.
ATGTCTATTCCAAAGCGTCTATGGTGGGCGCGCTAGCCGCTTACCAAGCCGGGTTTGCAGGTCGCAAAGCGCAGATTTGCTATGCCATGAAGGCCAATTCATCTCTTGGCGTACTGCAAGTATTTGCGCGCGCTGGTTGTGGCTTTGATATTGTCTCTGGCGGCGAATTGGCGCGGGTGCGCGCAGCCGGTGGCGACATGGCCAAGGTAATTTTTTCCGGGGTAGGTAAAACGCGCGATGAAATGCGTGACGCACTGGCAGCGGGCATTGGCTGCTTTAATGTGGAAAGCGAAGCGGAAATCGACGTCCTGAACGCCGTCGCTGTTGCTATGGGCTTGCGCGCACCCATCAGCATCCGCGTCAACCCCAATGTGGACCCGAAAACCCACCCCTATATTTCCACCGGTCTCAAAGGCAATAAATTTGGCATCGCCCATGAGCGCACGCTGGCTACCTACCAGCACGCGGCCACGCTACCGGGCTTGCGCATCGTGGGCATTGACTGCCATATTGGCTCGCAAATCACCGAAGAGGCGCCTTACCTGGACGCGCTGGACCGCATGCTCGATTTGGTGCAAGCGATTGAAGCGGCGGGTATTCGGCTGGAACATATCGATTTCGGCGGCGGCTTGGGCATTCAGTACCAAAACGAAGCGCCACCGGCCGCTGATGCGCTATGGGCCAAATTGCTTCAAAAAATAGATGCGCGCGGCTTGGGCGAGCACACCTTGATGATCGAACCAGGCCGTTCTTTAGTGGGTAATGCCGGGGTGTGCCTGACGGAAGTTTTGTACCTCAAACCCGGCGAGCAAAAAAACTTCTGCATCGTCGACGCCGCCATGAACGACTTGCCCCGCCCCGCGATGTACCAGGCCTACCATGCGATTGTTCCGCTGGAGCCAACAAAAACCGCAGATGAAGCCGCGGTGTATGACGTGGTCGGTCCGGTGTGCGAAAGCGGCGATTGGATTGGCCGGGACCGCGCACTGATGGTGCAGCCTGGCGAGCGGCTGGCGGTGATGTCCGCCGGGGCCTATTGCATGAGCATGGCCAGCAACTACAACACCCGGGGCCGCGCCGCCGAGATCTTGGTGGATGGCGACCGGGCCATAGTCATACGCCAGCGGGAAGCCATCAGCGACTTGTTCCGGGGTGAGCAGCTCGCCGATTAAAAAAACGGCGCAAACGCCAAGCCAGTAATAGGCCGATGATGGCGGCATACAGCGCCACTTGGTCGAAGTTACGCTTTCCCGCGCGCATCCAGAAAAAATGCAGAATGGCCAGCAAGGCGACTAGGTACACCGCCTGGTGCAGCCTGCGCCAGCGCGCTGCACCTAGCCAGCGGATGGCCGCATTAAAAGACGTGAGCGCCAAGGGAAGCAAGAGCATCCAAGCCAGCAGGCCCACCCAAATAAATGGGCGTTTGGGAATATCTAACAAGATGTCCTCCCACTGCCCGCTTTGGTCTAGCCAAACATAGGCGACAACATGGACTACTGCGTAGAAAAATACAAACAGGCCCAGCATGCGTCGCAAACGCGCCAGCGCGGTCCAGCCCATAGCCTCGCGCAATGGACTCACCAGCAAGAGCACGCAAAGCATGCGCAGCGTCCACAGGCCGGTGCTGCGTAACAGGGCTTCTGCGGGGTTGGCGCCCAGCGCGTCGGTCAGCAGGGCAGCCAACAAGTAGCCCAGCGGCGCTAAGGCCATCAAAAAAATAAAGGGCTTGGCCAAGCGCGAAGCCAAGGCGCGCTGTATCAGGGCGGACAACACTGGGGTTCAGTAGAACTTTTTCAGATCCATACCGGCGTACAACTGACCTACCTGCGCCTCGTAGCCGTTGAACATCAAAGTTTTGCGCTTTTTGCCGAACACGCCGTCTTCACCCAGCCTACGCTCGGTGGCCTGGCTCCAACGCGGATGGTCCACCTCGGGGTTCACGTTGGAGAAAAATCCATATTCCTGCGGCGCCGCCTTGTTCCAGGCTGTCGCCGGTTGGCGTTCGCTGAAGCGGATTTTGACAATGCTCTTGGCGCTTTTGAAGCCGTATTTCCAAGGCACCACCAAGCGCAGCGGTGCGCCGTTTTGGTTGGGCAGTATTTCGCCATACATGCCAAAAGCCAGTAGCGTCAGCGGATGCAGGGCCTCGTCCATGCGCAAGCCTTCGGTATAGGGCCAGTCCAGCATGCGGCTACCCACAAAAGGCATGGTTTTGGGGTCGGCCAGGGTCACAAACTCCACAAATTTAGCGTTGCCCAATGGTTCCACCCGCTTGATCAGCTCCGCCAGCGAGTAGCCTATCCAGGGGATAACCATGGACCAGCCCTCTACACAGCGCAGGCGGTAAATCCGCTCTTCCATAGGGCTTAAGGCCAGCAAATCTTCCAATGCCCAGCGGCCGGGTTTTTTGACCAAGCCCTCGATGTCCACCGCCCAGGGCGTGGTTTTCAGGGTGTGGGCATTGGCGGCGGGGTCCGATTTGTCGGTACCGAATTCGTAAAAATTGTTGTAGCCGGACGCGTCTTTATAGGCAGTCGGCTTGTCCATGGCCTGCGCACCGGCCAGAGCACTGGCTTTGGACGGCAATGGCGCCAGTTTGCCGGGTCTTTGGGTCGGCGCAAGCACTTGCGCAGAGCCCAAGGAAGGCAGGCTGCCCAAGGCCAGTGCGCCAGTGCCCGAGAGCATGCGCCGCAGGGCGTCACGGCGGCCGTCTACCAAGGTGCGTGGGGTGATGTTTGAACTTTGAAGTTTCACAGGGGCTCCAGGCAAAAAATCATGCCATTACAAGCGCCCTGCAGAAGGTACGCGCCGGGGACGGCGGGTTTAGCGCAGTCCGGCTACGTAGTCCGCAAGGGCTTTGATTTCGCGGTCATTGAGCTTGGCCGCAATTTGGTTCATTTGCAGGCTGTTTTTGCGCACACCGTCGCGAAAGGCAGTCAATTGGGCAGCAGCGTATTCGGCATGCTGGCCGCCGATGCGTGGGTATTGCGCGGGGATTCCAGCGCCATTAGGGCTATGGCAACCGGCACATGCGGGTACCTGGCGATCCGCAATGCCGCCGCGGTAAATGCGCTCACCCAGGGCCACGGCTTCTTTGTCTTTGGCAAAACCGGGTTTGGCCGCTTTACTGGCCACCCAGAACGCGATATTGCGCATATCGTCTTCCGACAAGGCGCTGGCAAAACCCATCATGACGGGGTTGGCGCGTTTACCAGATTTGAATTCTTGCAGTTGCTTCACCAAATACTGGGGATGCTGTTGGGCTAGCTTGGGGAAGGTCGGGGTACCCGAATTGCCGTCGGCCCCGTGGCAGGCAGCGCAAACCGCGCCGTAGCTGGCTTCGCCTTTTGCCAGATCGGGTTGGGCCGCTTTGGCTGGCTCTGCGCTGTTGGCCGAGGCGGAGAATGCGCTGGCGAGCATGGCTGCGACGAGAAACAATTGGGCAAACGACTTCATGATACTGGGGCTCTTCTGGTGGGCAAAAACACCACCATTCTACAATGCGGCACGGGGCCTGCCCGCCATAACAACCATAAGCCCATGACCACCCCAAGCCCGTCTATCCCCGTGCAAAGCCCCAGCCCCGCAGCCGCCCCCAAAAGCGCTGCCTTGCAAGCAATGGGCTGGCTGCACACGGCGCGCTTTTTGACGACAGCCCCCCAATTGCATTTTTTGCCGGAATTGGACGTCCCGGAAATCGCCTTTGTCGGGCGCTCCAATGCGGGTAAATCTACCTGTATCAACACCTTAACCCAGCAAAAACAACTGGCATTTGCGTCCAAGCGCCCTGGGCGCACCCAGCACATCAACCTGTTTGCCCTCGGCAAACAAGGCCTGATGGACGCGGTGCTGACCGATTTACCCGGCTATGGCTACGCTGCCGTTCCCAAGCAGGACAAGATCCGCTGGCAACAGGTCATGGCCAATTACCTGGTCAGCCGCAAAAACCTGCAAGCCATCGTACTGATGTGCGACCCGCGTCACGGCATGACCGAATTGGACGAAATCTTGCTAGACGTCATCCGCCCACGGGTTGAGGAAGGCCTGAAGTTTTTGGTGGTGCTCACCAAGGCCGACAAACTTACGCGCAGCGAGGGGGCCAAAGCCTTGTCGATCACCAAGCTGCAAGCCGGTGGCGGCGAAGTCCGGCTGTTTTCCGCCACCAAACGCACGGGTTTGGAGGATGTGGCCACACTTTTGTGGGATTGGGCCCACCCGGCTGGCGCGGCGCCTATGGTGCTTGAACCGTCCCTCGTTTGAACGCTGCCCCGCTTTGCGTAAACGCTCTGGGTAAGTGAGGAGGGGCCAACGCCGCCTTATGGGTAAATAGAAGGCGCGCCTGGCGGGCGCGTCTTAAAACGTTTGTGTACCCAGTAATACTGTGCCGGGTCCGGGTCTATGGCTTGCTCAATGGCATGGTTCATGCGCAAGGTGTCGGCTTGCAAATCCTCGCTGGGGAAGTCTGGCCAGACATGGCTTAAGCCAACTTCGTAGCCGCCGGGTACCAAGCGGCTGACCAGGGTGCAAACACGAGCACGACCGAGTTTGGCAAAGCGTGAAAGCGCTGGTACGGTGGCGGCGGGCACGCCGTAAAACGGCACCCAAAGCGCACCCTCGGCGCCAAAATCCATGTCCGGCGACAAGTGCAGCCGAATGCCTTTGCGCAAGCCGCGCAGTACCGGCTGCGGCCCGTCTTTGCGGGCGATGGAGTGCACATTGCCCGAACGGTTGCGCCCTTGCACCATCCATTCCTCAGCCCAGGCATTGGTTAAGGGCACGTAAATGCAGGCCGTAGTGATTTGCTGCAACTGCGTCAGCACCACGCCCCCCACATCCAGGCCCACCATATGCGGCGCCAAAAATACCAAGGGCTCGGGATTGTCCAGTTCAGCTAAGGCGCCATCAAAGCGAATGCGCTTGCGTAAAACCGCTACCGGCGCGTGCCACAACCAAGACCGGTCTAACAAAGACTGCGCAAACAGCCGGAAATGGCGGCGCGCCACCGCGTTTCGCTGCGCAGCACCCCAATGCGGGAAACAGGCCACAAGATTGGCCTGCACAATGGCGCGTCGGCGCTTCGCGCCCAGAAACAAAACCATGCCCAAGGCACTGCCCAGGGCCCGCAGCAAGGGCAGCGGCAGATAGGCCAGCAAACGCATCAAAACAATCAGCGGATTCACGCAAGCGGCTCCTGACGCGGCTGCTTGAAACGCTCATAGCCCCATACATACTGCGCCGGGCATTGGCGCACCAAGCCTTCCATGGCGCTGTTGATGTGCGCCACCATAGCCTCTAGATCGGCCTGCATATCTACCTCCAGCGCGCGCGCATGGATGCAATAGCCACGACCCCAGGGCAAGCGCTCGCCCCACGCCACCACCACATCGGCACCGGTTTGCAAAACCAGTTTGGCGGCCAGCGTCATGGTGTAGGCGGGGCGGCCCCACACGGGCGACCAAATTCCCATGCCCAGAGGTGGCACCTGGTCGGGCAAAAGGCCAACGGCCTCGCCTTTGCGCAAAGCTTTGAGCAATTTGCGCACGCCCAGCAAATTGGTGGGTACGGTCAACATACCTTGGCGGCTGCGCGAAGCTTGCAACATCGACGCCAACCAGGCTTGTCGCGCGGGGCGGTAGAGCACCGTCATCGGCCCGTAGCGTGCGCCAAATAGGGCCGCAGCAGAAGGCGCAGTCACTTCAAAACACCCTAAGTGCGGCGTTAAAAAAATGACGCCGTGTCCGCTGGCATAAGCCGCTTGCACCACCTCTTGACCGTCCCATTGCACCGGCACCGGCGCGCCGAACCACAAACGAGGCGACTCCAAAACACTGCAACCGGCCTGCCCGAGTGCACGCAGGCCCACAGACCAGCCATAGCCTGCCTGTCGCAACTGGGTGTGAAAACGTTCGCGATAGTCTCGCGAAAACAGATAGATGCCATAACCCAGCAGCCAACCGGCGCCATGCAAGAGCCACAAGGGGCAGCGCGAGAGCAGGCGTATCAAAAAGGACATAGGGCTTTGCTAGAATCAAAACGTCGCCGAGTTAAACGAGCAACTTGCAGGGCGACGACACAAAGACGTCGGCGTGACCGGCCAATTGTGCCTTGTCCTTCTGGGCAAATCTGCTAAAGCGTTCGCCAGCTCCCAGGATTGGCAACGCGTGTCAACCTTTTATTTTTTGGAGAGCAAACATGGCGAACGATTTTCTATTTACCTCTGAGTCGGTATCCGAAGGGCACCCCGACAAGGTATCCGACCAGATTTCCGATGCGATTCTGGACGCAATTTTCAAACAAGACCCCAAGTCCCGCGTCGCTGCGGAAACCTTGTGCAACACCGGTTTGGTGGTGCTGGCAGGTGAAATCACTACCAACGCGCATGTGGATTACATCCAGGTGGCGCGCGACACCATCAAGCGCATCGGCTATGACAACACCGACTACGGCATCGACTACAAAGGCTGCGCGGTGCTGGTGGCCTATGACAAGCAATCGAACGACATCGCCCAAGGTGTGGACCACGCCAGCGATGACCACCTGAACACCGGCGCCGGTGACCAGGGCCTGATGTTCGGTTACGCGTGCAACGAGACGCCCGAACTCATGCCCGCGCCGATTTACTACGCCCACCGCCTGGTGGAGCGCCAAGCGCAATTGCGCAAAGACGGACGCCTGCCCTTTTTGCGTCCGGACGCGAAAAGCCAGGTCACCATGCGCTACGTCGATGGCAAGCCACACAGCATTGATACCGTGGTCTTGTCCAGCCAGCACAGCCCTGAGATGAGTAACGGCGCGACCATGAAGCAGGAATTCATCGATGCAGTGATTGAAGAAATCATCAAGCCGGTGTTGCCCAAAGAGTGGCTCAAAGACACGCGTTATTTGGTCAACCCCACCGGCCGTTTTGTCGTCGGCGGACCGCAAGGCGACTGCGGCCTGACCGGACGCAAAATCATTGTCGATACCTACGGCGGTGCCTGCCCCCACGGCGGCGGCGCTTTCTCCGGCAAAGATCCCACCAAAGTGGACCGCTCGGCTGCTTACGCCGCGCGCTATGT
>CANFJQ010000030.1 GCA_947447615.1 Comamonadaceae bacterium | reverse complement strand
TGCATGGCTGATTTGTTCTGGGGTATATCGGTAGCCTCGTTGTAGTACCCACACCATTTCGCACAGCGCAGTACTTGGCACGGCCATCAGGCTTGCCGTTTGCAACACTTTTAGCGCCAAGGCGCTTTGTTTGGCATCATCTTGTGTAGCCAGCCTAACCAGCACATTGGTGTCTAAGGTGAATTTCACGTTTTCCCTGCCCACGCCTTGGAGATTAATGCGTTCATGTCTTCAAGGCTCAGCGCTTTGCTAGGCCTAGGCAGACAGCCCACAAATGCGTCCAACCCATGCGTCGTTTTCGCCTGGAGTGCCAGTACACCATGCGCGAGCTTGTCCACTTCAATTTGTTGCCCGGGTGTAATGCCCATGTATTGCAGCAACTCGCGGCGTAAAGTTATTTGACCTTTGGCGGTGACAGTTAATGCAGCCATGTGTCGTCCCTTTGGGGTGAATAAAGAATGTAATTTTACATTACTTGTAAAAACCACGACGCATGTAGATTACTGAGTGGACGGACCGTGAGCGGACTTTTCCTTCCGATTGTCCCTATAGACCAACGCAATGCTTTTTTAGTGATCGTCTTTGTTATGGCCCAAGCCGTTGAATGTGATATGCCCAAAGGCTCGCCCAACTTGCTTTGCCCACTTGGTGCCATGGGGCAAGCCAAAGCCAGTGAAGCCGTCAATCACCGTTTACGCGCTACGCAAATGCCAAGCCTTCGGCCGCGTGAATGTGCTGATACCTTCGCGTGACATAGTCAGGCCTAAGCCGGAGTCGCCGTGGCCGCTCCAGGGCAGGCGCGGGCTGACGCGGTCGCAGCAATTCCAGTACACCGTGCCGGCATTCACTTGCGCCAACAGCCGCTGCGCACGCGCTTGGTCCGGCGTATAGATGCCTGCGGTCAGGCCGTAGCGGGTGTCGTTCATGAGTTGCACCGCTTGCGCATCGCTGCTGACTTTTTGGATACCGATGATGGGGCCGAAGCTTTCTTCGCGCATCAGTTCCATGCTGTGGTTCACATTAACCAGCACCGTGGGCGAAAACCAGTTGCCGGGCGTGGGGCCGCGCTTGCCGCCGGTGAGCAGCTTCGCACCTTTGGCCAGAGCGTCGGCCACTTGGGCTTCCAGCACCGCAATTTGCGGCGCGCGGGTGATGGGGCCGATATAGGTGTCCGCGCTTTCGGTATCGCCGCTTTTCATGCCATTGACAGTAGCTACAAAGCGGGCCACAAAAGCGTCGTAAATTTTTTCGTGCACATAAATCCGCTCTACGGAGCAGCAGCTTTGTCCGGTGTTGTACATCGCGCCATCGGCCAGGGATTCGGCTGCGTTTTCCGGATTCGCGTCATCACACACATAGGTCGGGTCTTTGCCGCCGAGTTCGAGTTGCAGCTTGATAAATCGGTTGCCTACTGCTTGCGCAATGCGCGCGCCGGTGGCGACCGAGCCGGTAAAAAACACGCCGTCAATCCGTTGTTGCAATAAGGCTTGGCCGACTTCGCCGCCACCTACCAGGCACACCATTACATCCTGTGGCACACCGGCTTGGTGCAACAAGCGGGCAATCGCCAGCCCGGTGTTAGTCGCGTATTCGCTGGGCTTGTAGAGCACCGCGTTACCCGCCAGCAGCGCCGGAAGGATGACATTGCAGCCGACAAACCAAGGGTAATTCCAGGCGGAGATATTGGCGACGACGCCCAATGGAATGTGCTCGATTTGTTCGGTCATGCCGCCCTCGGACATGACTGTTTCAGTTGCCAAGCAGCCATCGACCTGCGTGAGAAAAAAATCAATCCGACCTAGCAGGCCATTGAGTTCATTGCGCGAGAGCTGTACCGGTTTGCCGGTTTCGCGCGTCATGGTCAGGGCTAGCGCATCCATGTCTTGCACCACGCTGGCGCGGAATTTTTCGATGCAGCTTTTGCGGGTGGCCAGCGGCGTGGCGGCCCAAGCGGCTTGTGCGGCGCGTGCGGCAGTGGCTTTGTCGGCCACACTGGCGGCATCGTCCGTGGGCAAGGTGTTGACCAGTTGGCCGTTGGCTGGATTGAAGATAGACAGGGTGCTCATGCGGTACTCGATATAAAAAAACTAAAGCGGGAAAAAATTCAAGCGCGGGCCGTGCGTGCGGCTCGCAAAAAGTCGTGCAAGAGCGCGCTGTCGTCTAGCACGCCGTATTCGGGCTTGTGAAATTCGGGGTGCCATTGCACTGCCGCCACCCAGGCATCGCCAGTGTGGCGTATGGCTTCGATGGTGCCGTCGTCCGGGCACAGCGCCTCGGCCACAAAACCGGGCGCCAGGTCTTTGATACCCTGGTGGTGGATGCTGTTTATTTTGCGGCTGCTGTTGGGGCTGAGCAGCGTCTCTAGGCGTGTGCCAGGTACCAGGTGAACATCGTGGAAGAGCCTATCGTAGGCTTCTCCGTCGCGGTGCACCAGCGCCTCTGGCTTTTGCGTTTCGATGTCTTGGTAAAGCGTGCCGCCGTAGCTCACGTTAATCAGCTGCAGGCCCCGGCAAATACCAAATACCGGCTTGCCTGCGGCCACAAAAGCCCGCACCAATTCCATTTCATACAGGTCGCGCGCGCGGTCACCGGCCCAGCGCGGGTCTAGCGGCTCTTCGCCATAGCTGGTGGGCGATAGGTCCACACCGCCATGCAACACCAGGCCGTCCAGCCATTGCGCGTAATGCTGCGCGGTCACATCGCCGCGTGCGGTATCGCCTACCAGGGCCGGCACCATCACCGCCATGGCGCCAGCGCCCATCACCCAGTGCGGCACCGATTGCTCCAGGTATTGCAAGGTTTTTTTGGCGAAGGCTGGGCGCTTGTCGTCGGGGTAGAGAAAACAGGCACTCACGCCAATCTTGGGGCGGTCAGTCATGGTCAATACAAAGAATAAGTAGTGGGTAAATAAACGTGGGCCCGTGGCGGTTCAAAACCGCCGTACGGGTCGAGTGGCAAGGTGGGCGCAGGGATATAAAAAACACAGCCGGATTTACCAAGCTCAGCTTACAAGGCCTGGCGGAACAGGCGCTCAAAATCGGCCGCCGTGCAAGGGCGTGGATTGGTCTGGTGGCAAATATCGGCCTGTGCGATTTGCACTAGGCGGGCAATATGTTCTTCTTTCACACCATGGGCCGCTAAGCCGCCGGTAATGCCAATGCTGGTCTTAAGCGCTTTGAGCCAGGGCACAAAGGCTTTGCCACCACCAGCGACGCCGCAGACATGCGCCAGCTCGTCAAATTTGGCGGGCACGGCTTCAAAGTTCCAGGCCAGCACGGTGTCGATCATCAAGGCGTTGGCCAGGCCATGGTGCAGGTCACACACCGCGCCCAGCGCATGCGCGCAGGAATGCACCGCGCCCAAGTCCTTTTGGAAGGCAATCGCACCCATCATGGAGGACATCATCATGTCGCTACGCGCTTGCAGATTGCCGGGCTCCTTCACTGCGGTCTGCAGCGCGGCGGCGGCGATGCGTGTGCCCTCCAGCGCGATGCCATCACACAGCGGGTGGTAGGCGGGTGAGAGATAGCTCTCGATATTGTGGGTCAGTGCGTCCATGCCGGTAGCAGCAGTGACATGGGCCGGCAAGCCCAGAGTGAGTTCGGGGTCAGCAAACACCATGCGCGCCAAAATTTTGGGGCTGAACACCACGCGCTTTAAGTGTGTATCGTTTTCGCTGACCACACTGGAGCGGCCCACTTCCGAGCCGGTGCCCGAGGTAGTGGGCAGGGCCACAAAGTAGGGCAGCGGCGCGCTGATGGGGCGCACCTGCGGGTGGTCCCACACGTATTCCAAAATATCACCTTCGTGCGTGGCGGCAATACCCACCACCTTGGCCACATCCAGCGCCGCGCCGCCGCCAAAACCGATGATGCAGTCCGCCTTGTGCGCCTTGTAGCTTGCTGCGCCATCCATCACCTGGCTACAAGTGGGGTTGCCGAACACGCCGGAAAACACCGCCACGTCCAGCCCCGCCAGATGCGATTGAAACTCTGCCAACACTGGCAGCGCGCCTAGGGCCCGGTCGGTCACGATGAGCGGGCGCTTAAGGCCTTGTTCCAGCAAATGGGCAGCGACTAGTTTGCGTGCGCCCGCGCCGAAACGGATGGGGGTGGGGAAGGAAAAAGACGTGATGCTCATAAGGAATTTTCAATAAAGTATTGGAATAAGGAAACAGCGCATTAGATCAAACCCGTCATTGAGCGCAGCGAAGCAATCCATGGTGGCTTGTTAAGGAATGTCTGCATAAGTCCAAATCCGTCATTGCGAGCGCAGCGAAGCAATCCATTTTGCTTGCCAATCAACCACTTATGGATCGCCGCGTCGCTGCGCTCCTCGCGATGACGGACTTGTGCAAACCTTCCTTGGTGTTCGGATCATCGACTTAAATGATCTCGAAATAGCGCTTGAGTTCCCAATCGGTCACGCCATCGAGCCACTGGCGCCATTCCCATTCGCGGGTGGCGGCGAAGTGATCGACAAAGGTGTCGCCCAGCCAGTCGCGGGCGATTTTGGATTCGCGGAAATTGCGGGTGGTTTCTATCAAGGTGCGCGGCGCGCGCGGGATGTTTTCTGCGCCCTGGTTGGTGCCGATAATCGGTGGGGCTGTCAGTTTGAGGCCTTTTTCCACGCCATCCAATCCTGCGGCTATAACGGCTGCCATCGCCAGATAAGGGTTCACGTCAGCGCCGGGGCAGCGCGTCTCCAAGCGGGTGGACTTGGGCGAGCCGGCAATGACGCGGAAGCTGGCGGTGCGGTTATCCACGCCCCAGGTGGGTTTGACAGGCGCCCAAAAACCATCGACCAGGCGTTTGTAGCTGTTGATGGTTGGCCAGAACATGGGCGCAAATTCCATCAGACAGGCCACTTGCCCGGCCAGGTAGCTTTCAAACATTTTGCTCATGCCGTGGCGGCCTTTGGCATCGGCAAACAGATTATTTTTGCCGTCGCTCAAAGACTGGTGGATATGGCCGCTGCAACCGGGCAGGTGCTGGTTCCACTTGGCCATAAAGCTGGGCATGATGTCGTAGCGCTTGCCTATTTCGCGCGCGCCGGTTTTGAACAAAATCGCCCGATCGGCTTGTTCTAGCGCTTCGGAGAAGGCAATGGCGGCTTCATAGACGCCGGGGCCGGTTTCGGTGTGCAGGCCTTCGATGGGCACGCCAAAGGCCTGCATATCGTCCATCAAGGCATTAAAAAAACCGCCGTTGTCGGCCATGCGCAACAGCGAATAGCCAAACATCCCGGGCGTCAGCGAAGTCGGCCCCACGCCTTTTTTATCGGCCCAGCTTTGCGGCGTCTCTTTGAAGTTAAACCACTCAAACTCCATACCCGTCATGGGCGTAAAACCCATTTTGTGGGCGCGCGCCAGCACGCGCTTTAAGGTTTGGCGCGGGCATACCGCGTAGGGTGAACCATCGGCGTTGACAAACTCGCCCAGAAAAAACGGCACCTTGTTGTCCCAGGGCACGTTGCGCGCGGTGTTCAGATCCAGGCGTGCCAGCGCGTCAGGAAAGCCGTGCTGCCAGCCGGTGACGCTGGTGTTGTCGTAGCAATTGTCATGCGCGTCCCAGCCAAAGACCACATCGCAAAAACCAAAACCACCCGCCGGATAGGGCTGGACCGCGCCCATGAATTTGTCGATATGCAAGTATTTGCCGCGCAAGATGCCATCGATATCGCTGACCGCGACTTTGACTTTGCCGCCCCCGCTTTTTGCGACGGCGGCCACTGCCGGGTGTTGTTTGCTGCTTGCCATGAAATCCTCCGATTTTTTCTTACCTTGCGCTAGTGGGCGCGCCGTGGGCAATGCCCAATTCCTGCATCGCAAGTGCCACCGCATGTACCGCTTGCTCCATTTCCACCGTGCCGATAGCCCCTATGCAGCCGACGCGGAAGGTCTCTATTTGCGTGAGTTTGCCGGGATAGAGGATAAAGCCATGTCGCTTGGCCGCGTCATAAAACTTTTTAAATTCGTAAGCCGCATGCGCTGGCGCGTGGAAGGTGACGATGATTGGCGCTTGGATAGCGGCCGGTAAAAAAGCTACAAAGCCCAGCGCTGCCATACCGCGCAGCAGGGTGTCGCAGTTGGCTTGGTAGCGCGCCAGGCGTGCGCTTTGCCCGCCTTCTTCCACAAATTGGGCAATTGCCTCATGCAAGGCCACCAGCACATGGGTGGGTGGGGTAAAACGCCATTGCCCGGTTTTTTCCATGTAGGCGTGTTGGTCGAATAAATCCATGGCCAGGGATTGGCTATTGCCTTCGCAGGTCGCCAGTACCTCTTTGCGCACAAACACAAAGCCCATGCCGGGTACGCCTTCCAGGCATTTGCCGCTGGCGGCGATCAAGGCGTCAAAACGGGTACTGCGCGCATCAATCGGCAGCGCGCCAAAAGAGCTCATGGCATCGACGACCAGGCCTTTGCCGTGGCGTTCGCACACATCGGCCACTGCCTGCAGCGGGTTGAGCACTCCGGCGCCGGTTTCGCAATGGATCATCAATACATGGCTGATGCTGGCATCGGCTTGTAAGGCGGTTTCCAAGGCCTGCGGGGAGACGGCTTGGGCATCGTCAAAAGGCAGTACCGTGGTGCGCCTGCCCATCAAAGTGCTGAGTTTGGCGGCGCGCTTGCAATAGGCGCCGTTGTCCAGCACCAGCACATGGCCTGCGCGCGGCACTACGGTCGCCACCGCCGCTTCTACGCTAAAGGTGCCGCTGCCTTGCAAGGGCACGACCACATGGCTGTCGTGGCCGTGCACGATGTCCAGCAGGCTGTTGCGTACGCTGGCGGTGACGGCGATGAAGTCCGCGTCCCAAGAACCCCAGTCGCGCAACATGGCCAGTTTGGTGCGCAAGCTGGTGGTCAAGGGCCCGGGGGTGAGCAAGATGGCGTCGCGATGCAAGGGCATGGTGGGTTCTCAAAAGTCCAAAAGTGTCCTGGGGGTGCGGTGGGACAAGCTTACTGCGGGCAGCCCCAGCGAAAAATTCAAAGTCAAGGCATAGGGAACATTTGCATAAGTCCAAATTCCTTGCGAGCGTAGCGAAGCAAGCCACTTTGGCTTGCCAAGCTTGTACCTTCGGATCGCCGCGCCGCTGCGCGATGACCGACTTATGCAGACCTCCCATAGGCCCGTAGAATACAATAATATTGTTGACAATCTGCAATTTTATGCTTCAATCCGCCCATGCCCTTTGACACCTTGGACCTGCCGGACCTGGCCCAGCCCACCATCGCCATGCTGCAAACCAGCTCGCTCACCAGCGCGGTGCAGCAAGCCTTGGAGCGCATGATTACGCTGGGCGAACTGGGCCCCGGTGATAAATTGAATGAAGCGGCCCTGGCCGAGCGCCTGGGTGTGTCGCGCGGGCCGGTGCGCGAGGCCTTTCGGGTGCTGGAGGAAGCCGGGCTCTTGACCCTGAAGAAAAACCGGGGCGTGTTTGTGCGCCAGATCCCGCTGCACGAGGCGCTAGAGATTTATGAACTGCGCGCCATGATGGAAGCCCATGTGGGCGCGGTGTTGGCAGAAGCGGCCAGCGAGGAGCAACTGGCCAGCCTGCAAGACATGATAGACAGCATGGAGCAGGCGGTGCAGACGCAAGACGCGGCGCTGTACTACCGGCTTAATGTGGAGTTCCACGAAACCTTGGTGTCTTTTGCTGGCAACCGCAAGATGTACCTGCTGTACCGGCGCCTAACGCGCGAGTTGGGCTTGTTTAGGCGGCGCAACCTGGCCGCGCGGGATTTGCTCACCGGCTCGATTCAAGAACACCGCGAGGTGCTGGCCGCCATTCGCTCGCGCAACGCGCAGCTAGCAGCCGACACCTTGCACCGCCATGTGCTGCAAAGCCGCGAACGCACCGCCCGCAGCCAGGATGTGGCGGACGCGCCCGCCACGGTAAGTAACTAATTTCAAGAAAGCAAATCTATGGCATTGCAAGTAAACCAGCGCCACTACGCCTTACCCACCCGCCCCGTGGTGGTGGTGTGCGTGGATGGATGCGAACCCGATTACCTGGCCCAAGCGGTGGCAAGCGGCCACATGCCCTGGATGAAAAACGTGTTGCAACACGGCACCGCCATCGTTGCCGATTGTGTGGTGCCCACGTTTACCAACCCTAATAATTTGTCCATCGTCACCGGCGTGCCGCCCAGCGTGCATGGCATCTGCGGAAATTATTTGTACGACACCGCCAGCGACAGCGAAGTCATGATGAACGACCCCAAGTGGTTGCGCGCGCCCACGGTGCTGGCCGCTTTGGCGGAAGCGGGAAAAAAAGTGGCGGTCGTCACCGCCAAAGACAAGTTGCGCAGCCTGCTGGGGCACAAGATGCGTGGCATCTGTTTTTCCGCTGAAAAAGCGGACAAAGCCACCTTGACTGACAACGGAATTGACGATGTGTTGGCCAAAGTCGGCCGCCCTTTGCCCAGCGTCTATAGCGCCGATTTATCGGAGTTTGTGTTTGCAGCCGGGGTCTGGCTGATGGCGCATGAAAAGCCGGACTTGATGTATCTGTCCACCACCGATTACATCCAGCACAAATTCGCTCCGGGCACCGATGGCGCCAATGCGTTTTACGCCATGATGGATGGCTATTTGCAGCAACTGGAAGACCTGGGTTGCATCATCGCGCTCACCGCAGACCATGGCATGAATGCCAAAACCGGCATGGATGGCAAGCCCGATGTGCTGTATTTACAAGACACGCTGGACGCCTGGCTAGGCGCAGCCAAGGCCCGCGTCATCTTGCCGATTACCGACCCCTATGTGGTGCACCATGGCGCGCTGGGCTCGTACGCCACCATTTACTTGCCAGCGGAAATAGACCGCGCGGCCACCGCAGAACGCTTGGGTGCCTTGCGCGGCATCGAAGTGGTGCTAACCCGCGAACAGGCAGCTGAGCGCTTTGAGCTACCTCTTGATCGCATTGGCGATTTGGTTGTGGTGTCAGAGCGCTTCACGGTGTTGGGCACGGCCCAATCGCGCCATGATTTGTCGGGCCTGGACGTGCCGCTGCGCTCGCATGGCGGCATCAGTGAGCAGCGCGTGCCCTTAATACTCAACCGCCCCACGCCCGGCCTTGATAGAACGCGCCGCTGGCGCAACTTTGACGCACTCGATTTGGCCCTGAACCTGGCCGCATAAACCTTGGGAAACACCATGACCGATATTGCCGATTTCATACGCGAACACCAACTCGACGCCATGCGCCTGGGTGGCCAGGTGCTGGGTGCGGGCCGCGAGCGCCACATCGAAGTGTTCAACCCTTACACCAACGCGCGCCTGGGCCAAATACCCAAGGCCACGCTGGAAGAAGTGCGCCATGCCTATGCCTGGGCCCATGCCTACCAAAGCCGCTTGACGCGCTACGAGCGCGCCGCCATCCTGAACAACACCGCAACACTGGCACGCGAACATGTGCAAGACATTGCGCGCCTGATCAGCGCCGAATCAGGCCTGTGCTTGAAAGACGCGGTCTATGAAGCGGGCCGCGTGAGCGATGTGCTTTTGTTCGGCGCGCAAGAAGTGCTCAAAGACGATGGACAAATCTTTAGCTGCGACCTGACGCACCACGGCAAGCAGCGCCGCGTCTATACCCAGCGCTCGCCACTGCTGGGCGTGATCAGCGCGATCACGCCGTTTAACCACCCCATGAACCAGGTGGCGCACAAAATCATTCCCAGCATCGCCACCAACAACCGCATGGTGCTCAAGCCGTCGGAGAAAGTGCCGTTCTCCGCCATCTATTTGGCGCAATTGCTGTATGAAGGCGGGCTGCCACCGCAGATGCTGCAAATCATCACCGGCGACCCGGCAGAGATTGCCGACGAAATGCTCACGCATGCGCAAGTCGACCTCATTACTTTTACCGGCGGCGTGCCAATTGGCAAATACATCGCCGCCAAAGCCGGTTACCGCCGCGTGGTGCTGGAGCTGGGCGGCAACGACCCGCTGATCGTGATGGACGATGCCGATCTGGAAGAAGCGGCCACGCTGGCGGTCAATGGCTCGTATAAAAATTCGGGCCAGCGCTGCACCGCCGTCAAACGCATGCTGGTACATGAGAAGGTGGCTGGCGACTTCACCGACCTGGTGCTGGCAAAAACCCGTGCCTGGTCTTATGGCGACCCGGCAGACACCAACAACCTAATGGGCACGGTGATCGACGAGCAAGCCGCGATGCTGTTTGAAGCGCGTGTCAACGACGCGGTGTCGCAAGGCGCGCGCCTCTTGCACGGCAACCAGCGGCATGGCGCTTTGTACGCGCCCACGGTGATCGACCAGGTGCGCCCGGAGATGACGGTGGTGCGCGAAGAAACCTTCGGCCCGGTATCGCCCATCATCCGCTTTGCCAATATCGACGAAGCGATTGCGATTGCCAACGGTACCGCCTACGGTTTGTCCAGCGGCGTATGTACCAACCGCATGGACGATATCGTGCGCTTTGTAAATGAACTGCAAATGGGTACCGTCAATGTGCGTGAAGTGCCGGGCTACCGTTTGGAACTCACGCCGTTTGGCGGCATCAAAGATTCGGGCCTAGGCTACAAAGAAGGTGTACAAGAGGCTATGAAAAGCTTTACCAACGTGAAAACCTATTCGCTGCCTTGGGTATAAATAAGCATGTCGTCACTTACGCCCCGCTTGGCTGCTATCCGCGATCTATTCGCCGCGCGCGGCGCAGAGCAATACACCGGCGAGCCGGTCAGCCACCTGGAACACGCGCTGCAATGTGCCCTGCAAGCCGAGCAGGAAGGCGCCGACGACACGCTGATTTGCGCAGCACTCTTGCACGACCTGGGCCATTTGCTGCACGACCTGGGCGAGACGCCCAGCGCGCAAGGCGTAGACGATGTACACCAGTACCGCGTTGTGCCTTTTTTGCGTGGCCTGTTTCCGGATGCGGTGATCGATGCCATCCAGCGCCACGTCAACGCCAAACGCTATTTATGCGCCACGCGGCCCGAGTACTACGCCGCTTTGTCCGAAGACTCCAAACGTAGCCTTGTGCTGCAAGGTGGTGTATTTAGTACAGAGCAAGCACTGGCCTTTTTACAAGAACCCGGTGCCAGCGACGCAGTGCGCCTGCGCGTGTGGGACGATAGGGCCAAGCAAGCGGGTCTGGCTACGCCGGATCTAGATCACTATTTGCAGTATGCAAGCCGTTGTGCACTTTTGCACTGAGGCCGCGTGCATGACATGTATCGTGTTGCTCCAACGCTCGCCAGCCGCTGCGCGCTGTAGCAGTGAGGCTGCGTGCCAGGCCTGAGCCCGCAAGTACTATTGGCCGTTTTGGTCGGGGCGCTGCTGCACGCCAGCTGGAACGCGCTGGTCAAGTCCAGCACCGACAAAACGCTGGATACCGCGCTCATCCATGTGCTGTGTTCTTGTTATGCGATACCGATTTGCCTGTACCTGGGTTTGCCCGACCCGCAGGTATGGCCCTATATCGCCGCATCGCTGCTTGTGCATGTGGCCTACTACTTTGCGCTGGCCGGCGCCTACCGCCACGGCGATCTGGGGCTGGCCTACCCGCTGATGCGTGGCACCGCCCCCGTCTTGGTAGCGCTGAGTTCATTTTTGGTATTGGGTGAGGCGCTTACGCCACTGGCCTGGCTGGGTGTGTTGTGCGTGAGTTGCGGCCTGCTTTTGTTGGGTAGCGGCGGGGCCATGCTGGCGCAAAAAAAGGCGGTCGTCTTCGCGCTATCTAATGCGGTGCTGATCGCAATATATACCGTGGTCGACGCCAAAGGCGCACGCTTGTCCGGTCATGTTTTGCAATACGCCGCACTGCTGTTTACGCTAGACGGCTGGCCTTTTGCATTACTGGTTTTATGGCAGCGCAAGGGCGCGGTCATGCCCTATGTGCGCGTACGCTGGCGCTTGGCTGCGGGTGGCGCTGCGGCTTCGCTGGCCTCGTATTCGATTGCTTTGTGGGCGATGACGGTGGCACCGGTTGCGGTGATTGCCGCGCTACGCGAAACCTCGGTGTTGTTTGCCGCCGTATTAGGTGCGTGGTTGCTCAAAGAGCCATGGACCCGGCCCCGCGTGCTGGGCACCGTATCCATCGTTCTAGGCGTGATGGCGCTGCGCTTGGCCTGAGCACTGTGGCGCATCAGCATCAGGCTTTGCGCACCACCACCAGTCCTTTAAGGTACTCGCCTTCGGGAAAACTCAGCGTCATCGGATGGTCGGGCGCAGCCCCTAGGCGTTCGCTGATAAACCCGTCCACGCCCGCGTCCGCGCCCGCAGATGCGACGATCTTGTGAAACAAATCCGCGCTAATGCCACCCGAGCAGGAAAAGGTAAACAGCACGCCTTGCGGCTCCAAAATTTGCAGAGCCAGGCGGTTGATATCTTTGTAAGCGCGCGCAGCGCGTTCGGCATGCGCAATCGTGGGGGCCAGCTTGGGCGGGTCTAGCACGATGGCGTCAAAGCGGCGGCCCTCTTTGGCAAAGCGGCGCAAGCTGGCGTTCACATCGGCGTCGATAAATTCCGCGCGCTCGGCCGCAAAGCCATTGCGCGCCACATTGCTGGCTGCCAGCGCCAGTGCAGGTGCGGACGAATCGATGGACGTCACATGCGCCGCGCCGCCAGACAAAGCCGCCACGCTAAAGCCGCCGGTATAGCAAAAGCAATTGAGCACGCGCTGCGATTGCAGGCGCTGCACATAGTGCGCAAATCGCAGCCGGCTATCGCGCTGGTCCAGGTAGTAACCGGTCTTGTGCCCTTGCGCAATATCCAGCCCAAGTTGCCAGCCATGCTCGCGCAGCACCAGCGCGGTATCGCCTTGGCCGCGCAGCCAACCGACTTGGGTGTCCAGCCCTTCCAGGCCACGGCTACTGGCGTCGGAGCGTTCGTAGATTTTTTGCAAACCGGTGTGTTCTAGCAGCGCATCGGCAATGGCCTCTTTCCAGCGTTCACACCCCGCGCTGCCAAACTGCGCCACCAGCGTGTCGCCATAGCGGTCCACGATCAGGCCTGGCAAGCCGTCGGATTCGCCATGCACCAGACGCAGGCTGTCGCTGTCTATCGCCAGCCGTGCCCGCGCCTCCATGGCGCTGCGGATGCGCGCAGCGAAAAAAGCGGCGTCAATCCGATCGCCTTCTTCAAAACTCCAGATGCGGGCGCGAATGCGCGATTGCGGGCTAAAGGCTGCCCAACCCAAAAACTGCCCCGCATGCCCCTCCACCCGCACCGTCTCGCCACTGTCGCCGCCACCCTTAGCAATCGCCGATTCAAAAATCCAGGGGTGTTTGCGCAGCAAGGAGCGCTCTTTACCTTCGCGTAGTCGCAGTGTTTTCATAGCGGGCATTGTCGCTGGCGTGCTTCTGTAGCGCAGGGTAGCAAATTGCCAGCACCTTCGAGCGCCGCTGTCGTGCCGCCTTGCGGTAAAGTTATCGAAATAACAAATAATCTTCAATATGACGGAAAGCTGCTGCAAGCCAAGTGTTAGCAGTGCCATATGCGCAGACGGCTGCGGCATGCTAGTGCTCTTTTTCACCCGTGCAGATCCAGTAAACGGCTTGGCTTTTCACTTTATGGGCAAGAGGCGCAATTGAAAACCTTTGGACGCTTTCGTTTGTTGAGCGTTGCGCTGGTGCTGCTGCTGCACCTTGGTTTTCTGTGGGTTTCGCAAGGTTTGCATACAACTACAGCCAGTCCGCAAGCACCGTTAACCCGTTTAGCGCCCACGGTGCTGGTGTTGCTACCGCCCTCGGCAACGCCTAGCACTACGCTGTCACTGCCCGACAAAAAGCGCCCACTGGAACCAGCGCGTGCGGGGAATTCTGTCCCTCAGTACATCGCTTTACCGTCTGCCGCCGAACCTGATCCAGCGGTGATAAAGCTGACTGCCCCAGCGAACCCGGTTGCGCAAATCACTCCGGCGTCCCCCACGCCGCAAGCACCAAGCGCATCTAGCCAAGCAGCGCTCAGCGCTACACCCATCGCACCCGCAGCCCCAGAGCCACCTAAACCGCTGAACCTCACGCTGTCACGCGAAGCGATGCGGGCCTTGCCCCCCTCGTCAGCGCCCTTATTGCCCTCAGGTCGCCTGCCGCTGACCATGGAGCAGCGCATGAATAAAACATTGGCCGCCAACGGGAATGGCCGCTGGGTGGAAGAACGCTTGGACGCGGACCATGTGCGCTTTCGCAGCGGCGACCAGTGCATCACCTATACCCGCCCACAAACAGCCAGCTTATTTCCATTTGACTCGTCCGCCCAGCAGGCGCCTTGGACCACATCCGGCGCGCAAGCCTGCCCGAATTGAGGAGTCTGCCCAACAGCAGGTCTCGGCCCTGGGCCGGACTAGCACTTGGGTTCACCGTGGCTTGTCTTGCACGGGTGGTGAGGGGCTGAAAAGCATCAGACCGGTCGGCATATATTTCTAACCATGCAAATCTGAGGCACATCATGAAAATTGCAGTCGGGTCCTACGAAGCGCAGACCAAGCTTGCGGAATTGTTGAGGGGCGTGCAAACTGGTAAGCGCTACACCATCACCCTGCGGGGCGAAGCCGTCGCAGAACTGGTGCCACCCCAGGGCACTCAGCGCCAGAACCTTGCCGCTGCGGTGGAAGACATGCGGGCCTTTATGCGCACGCGTCAGCCTGTGGCGGGCTTGAACCTCCAAGCCCTCAATGACGAGGGGCGTGCATGAGATTTGCTTTAGACGCTTCTGTCGCGCTCTTGTGGCAGGTTCCTCAAACCACCCGCTAGGCCATCCAGCCCGCCACTTCGCAGCGTCCCCGTAGGCCGGGGCCGGGCGACGATTTTTTAGCCTGCGTCATGAGGAGCCCGGCCTCGGCCTGCGGGGGCGCGAGCTCAGACATCGGTGAAGTCAAACGCGGTCTCAGACATCTATGACCAAGAACCCACGCCCAGAGTCCGTGAAGGCAAACACATGCTCAGACATCCGCCCGCATCAAATCTTCCATCGCCTGAAACTGGCTCATATACACCTTGCCCGGCAGCGACTGCAAAAAATGCGTGTCGCGCAGGCGGTCCATCACCGGTCCTTTGACTTCGCTTAAGTGCAATGCGATGCCCGCTTCCTGCAGACGCGCAGCGATGGCTTCCAGGCTTTCGAGGGCGCTGGCGTCGATGTGGTTGATAGCGCTGCATTGCAAGACCAAATGCGCCAGCGCCGGATGCTGCGCCACTTCGCGGTTGATGCGGTCTTCTAGGGCGCGGCAGTTGGCGAAATACAGGTTTTCATCGACCCGCAAACCCATGACCCGCGCATGCGTAATCACCGCGTGGCGCCGCACATTGCGAAACTGCTCGGTGCCTTGGATTTGCCCCACCTGCGCAATATGCGGTCGGCTGGTGCGCAGCAGGTACAGGGCCAAAGATACCGCCACCCCCGCCACCAGCCCGGTCTCTACCCCCAGGCCCAGGGTCACCAGCAGCGTGGCCAGCGCGGCGGTAAAGTCGGCTTTGGAATACACCCAGGTACGCCGAAAAATGCCCACATCGACCAGCGACAACACGGCTACCACAATCGTCGCGGCCAAAGTGGCTTGCGGCAGGAAGTACAGCGCCGGTGTCAAGAACAAAGTCGCCAGCATGATGCCCATCGCGGTGAACACGCCAGCGGCCGGTGTTTGCGCACCGGCGTCAAAATTGACCACCGAGCGCGCAAAGCCACCGGTCACCGGAAATCCGCCGCTCAGGCTGGCGGCCATATTGCTCGCGCCCAGGGCCAGTAGCTCCTGGTCTGGTTCAATGCGCTGACGGCGCTTGGCGGCCAGGGTTTGGCCTACGGACACCGACTCCACAAAACCCACCACGCTGATCAGCAAGGCCGGCATGGCCAGCGACTTCCACAAGGCGGCATCCCACAAGGGCATCGTGAAGGGTGGCAGACCGCCGGGTACCTCACCCACGATCTTGAGACCCTGGTTTTGCCACTGAAAAAACCAGGCCAGCGCTGTGCTCAGCGCAATAGCTAGCACCGGCCCGGCTTTGGCTAGCATATCGGCGCTGTGGGGGGGCATACCCATGCGCTGCAAAAGTGGCGTTAAGCCCTGGCGCACCCACAGCAAAAACAGCAGCACCGAGCCGCCGACGGCCAAGCTTAGGCCGTGTATTGCGGGCAGTTGGTGCAGCAAATCGAGCACCAAGGTGACAAAGTTCTCACCATGCGCGTTGATGCCAAAGATGGTTTTGAGTTGGCTAGCAGCAATCAACAAGCCAGAGGCAGAAATAAATCCAGCGATCACCGGATGGCTTAAAAAGTTCGCCAGAAAACCCAGTCGCAAAACGCCCATGAGCAGCAGCATCGCACCCGACATAAACGCTAGCGTGATGGCGACCGCCCAATACTGTGCGGAGCCTGGCGCCGCATGTGTGCCTATGGCCGCTGCCGTCATGAGCGAGACCACAGCCACGGGTCCGACCGCCAGCACGCGGCTGCTGCCCAAAAGTGCATACAAAAGCAGTGGCGCCACGCTGGCATACAAGCCCGCTTGCGGCGGTAGCCCGGCCAGCAAGGCATATGCCAGGCTTTGCGGAATCAGCATGACGGTGACGATGCACGCGGCCAGCAGGTCGCGCGACAAAGTGCTGCGGTCGTAATCGCGCCCCCATTGCAGGGCGGGGAGGGAGGGCAAGAAAGCTTGCCAGCGCGCGGCCATTTAGTGCAAGGCCCTTGGCGGGTAAGCGGCCAAGGCCTGCGATTTGGGCGAGACCAGTCCGCTACTTCGCTTGTTGTCCATTGCGGTTTTCTCTATAGGGCGAGGGATTTGCAGTGCGCTTAGACCGCTTGTCCAGCCTGCGCGCGCCGCTCGGCGACTTCGAATATGGCCATACCGATAAGCATGAAGACCACAAACAGGGCAGCTTTGTTTTGCCCAGCGGCCATGGACACCCAAGCCGGGCCGGGGCAAAAACCGGCCAGCCCCCAACCAGCACCAAACAAGAGCGAACCCACGACCAATCGCTGGGTAATACGCTCTTGGGTAGGCAAGCAAATGTCCACCCCGAAAAAGCTCAAACCGCGCTTTTTGGCCAGAGCAAAAGCAAACACGCCTACGGCGATTGCGCCGCCCATGACCAGCGCCAGAGACGGGTCCCATAAGCCGGCCAGGTCCAAAAAGCCCAGCACTTTGCCAGGGTCAGTCATGCCCGACAGCATTAGGCCCAGGCCAAAAAGCAGACCGACAAAAAATTCAGTAATCCGGTGTTGCATGGCAATGTCTTTCAAAAAGCGTGGCGTAGCAGATAGACGATGGCAAAACCTGCCGCCATAAAGCTCAGGGTGGCGACCAGCGAGCGGGGCGACAAGCGCGAGAGCCCGCACACGCCGTGCCCACTGGTGCAGCCCGATCCGTAGCGCGTACCTACGCCGACCAGCACACCTGCCAGGGCGATAACTGGCTCGCTGGCATCGACGCGCACCACCGGCAGGAGTTCGGGCGGCATCGAGGCGGCAAACACGAAAGGGGCTGCGCCCATACCCAGCAAAAAAGCCAAGCGCCAGCCGATATCACCGATGCGCGGCGCCAAGAGGCCGCCCACAATACCGCTGATGCCCAAAATTCGGCCATTGAGTAGCAGGAACATAGCAGATGCAATGCCCAGCAAAACCCCGCCACCCAGTGAGGCCAAGGGGGTGAAGTGCTCCCAATCGATCGTCATATTCCCTCCTTCTCAGGTGAACAAAATTGCGCGTACAGCACCTGCATCAGCGCCAGCGCCTGCGGGCTGCTGAGCTGGTAATAAATGTTTTTGCCCTCGCGCCGGGTGCTGACCAGCTCTTCATCGCGCAAAACGGTCAGTTGCTGCGACAAGGTCGGCTGCACAATGCCCAGCGCTTCCTCCATTTCGCCCACCCGCATTTCGCCCTGGGCCAACTGGCACAAGATCATCAGGCGGTCCGGGTTGGACAACACTTTGAGCAGGCGGCAGGCCTGTACGGCAGCTTGCTGCATGTCCTGCAAACTCAGAGAAACTTCATTCATCGGCGTACTCCACGATTAATTTTTTCATAGTATATTGATTTTTAATATATCTATAAATATACTATATGAACTTTAAATGAGGAGCTTGCAGCCATGTCCACTGATGCGTTCACACCCCAGGTACACGGGATTTTTGACAAAGCCACGTGGACAGTGACTTACGTGGTGCACCAAGGCCAGGGCACGGCCTGCGCCATCATCGACTCGGTGTTGGACTATGACCCCAAGTCGGGCCGCACCCGCCATAGCTCGGCGGACAAAGTGATTGCCTATGTGCGCGAAAACCAATTACAAACCGCCTGGATTTTGGAAACCCATGCGCATGCGGACCACCTGAGCGCCGCGCAATACCTGAAAGCGCAACTGGGCGGCAAGACGGCGATTGGTGACCATATCACCGGCGTGCAAAAAGTGTTCAAAGGCATCTTTAACCTGGAGCCTAGCTTTGCCTGCGATGGTTCGCAGTTCGACTATTTGTTTGCGGATGGTGAGCAAATTGGGGTGGGCGCTATGCAAGGCCACACCATGTTGGTACCCGGTCACACCCCGGCCTGCGTGGCCTACCGTTTTGGCGACGCGGTATTTGTCGGCGACACCATGTTCATGCCGGATGTGGGCAGCGCGCGCTGCGATTTCCCCGGCGGCAATGCACGGCACTTGTATGCCTCGATCCAAAAAATTCTGAGCCTGCCGCCGCAAACCCGTTTGTTTATGTGCCACGACTATCCACCCGCAGGCCGCGAAGTGGCGTTTGAATCCACCGTGGCCGAGCAACGCGCAAAAAACATCCATACCCACGAAGGCATTAGCGAAGACCAATTTGTGCAGATGCGCACCACGCGCGATGCCACACTCGATATGCCGGTGCTCGTACTGCCCGCTGTCCAAATCAACATCCGCGCTGGTCAGTTCCCACCGTCTGAGGACAATGGCGTGGCCTACCTCAAGATTCCACTGAATGCTTTGTGAGCGCCATCGCACACCCAAGCATCAACTATTTTGCAAAATAATACTTTCCAAATTAAAAACAATTTAATAGAATAAAACCCTCTCCCAAAGCGGGTTCCCCAACCTGCTTTTTAGCCCACCCCTACGTGGGCTTTTTTTTGCCTGCTGCTGCCAGCGAGCACCGGCCTTGGGGCTGCCCGTATCATTGGCGCCTGCTTGATAACTCCGAGCCCCATGATCCGCATCACTGAAATCAAACTTCCCCTCGCCACATTGCCTGTGCATGCGCCCCGCGCTGCTGATTCGCCTAGCGAAAGCGCGCAAGATCGCATGCCTGCGGCCCATCCGCTGGAGGCGCTTCGCCAGGCGGCAGCAAAAACTCTGGGTACAGCGCCCGCCGAAATTTTGGATGTGCAGGTTTTCAAACGCAGCTTTGATGCGCGCAAAGCGGACATCTTGGCGGTGTTTATCGTGGATGTGCAAGTGGCCCCGGCCAGCGAAGCGCGCCTGCTGGCGCAGCACGCAAACCATGCGCATATTGCCGCCACTCCGGACATGGCTTACCAGCCTGCGGCCCATGCGCCTGCGAATTTCGACAAGCGTCCGGTGGTAGTGGGCTTCGGGCCCTGCGGCATGTTTGCCGCTTTGCTGCTGGCGCAAATGGGATTCAAACCCTTGGTACTCGAGCGCGGCCCCATGGTGCGTCAGCGCACCAAAGACACCTGGGATTTGTGGCGCAAAAGCACCTTGCATGTGCACAGCAATGTGCAGTTCGGCGAAGGCGGTGCCGGTACGTTTTCGGATGGCAAGTTGTGGAGCCAAATACGCGACCCGCGTTACTTGGGCCGCAAAGTCATGCACGAGTTTGTGCAGGCTGGTGCGCCACCTGAAATTTTGTACGAAGCGCATCCGCATATCGGCACTTTCAAATTGGTCAAAGTGGTGGAAAACCTGCGCGCGCGCATTGAATCCCTGGGCGGTGAAGTGCGCTTCGGGCAACAGGTGGTGAATGTGCAATTGCGCAGCGCAGCGGGCGACCCAGACGGTATGCAGAGCATGGACACATTGCAGGTCTGCGACGCGGCCTCGGGCGGTGTGTATGCCATCGCAGCTAGCCATGTGGTGATGGCGCTGGGCCATAGCGCGCGCGATACTTTTGCCATGCTGTTTGACCGGGGCGTGGCGATGCAGGCCAAGGCTTTTTCTATCGGCTTTCGCATTGAGCATCCGCAAGGCGTGATAGACCGTGCGCGCTGGGGTCGCCATGCCGGTCACCCGCTGCTGGGCGCTGCGGATTACAAATTGGTGCACCATGCCGCCAACGGACGCAGCGTGTACAGCTTTTGTATGTGTCCCGGCGGCACCGTGGTCGCTGCCACCAGTGAGGCAGGCCGCGTAGTGACCAATGGCATGAGCCAGTATTCGCGCAATGAGCGCAATGCCAATGCCGGTATCGTGGTCGGTATCGACCCCGCAGACTTTCCGCAGGACAAGGCCAGCTTTATCGCAGCCTTTGGCGAAGTCGATGGCGCACGTTTTGCTGCGCAAGCGCAGGCTATGCGCCCGCAAGTGCACCCCTTGGCGGGCATGGTTTTGCAGCGTAGTCTGGAGTCGGCAGCTTATGTGCAGGGTGGCGCTAATTACCAAGCGCCGGGTCAGCGGGTGGGTGACTTTTTAGCGTGCAAGCCATCTAGCGAGTGGCGCACCGTGATGCCTTCCTACCGCCCCGGCGTGACGCCAGTTGATTTAGCGTCCAGCTTGCCCGCGTACGCGATTGCCGCCATCCGCGAAGCGCTACCGGTATTCGGGCGCAAGATCAAAGGTTTTGATATGGCCGACGCCGTGCTCACCGGTGTGGAAACACGTACCTCCAGCCCCTTGAAAATGCCGCGCGGCGAGGACTTGCAAAGCAGCAATGTGCGCGGCCTGTATCCGGCGGGCGAGGGTGCTAGTTATGCGGGTGGAATTTTGTCGGCTGGGGTGGATGGCATCCGCGTGGCCGAGGCCTTGGCCCTAGATCTGCTTATAGCGCAGCGCGCTTGAACAAAGCCAACAAGCTGCCGGCCAGCACAAACAAGCTGCCAAAAACGCGGTTCATTGCGCGTACATGGGTCGGCTTGCGCAGGGCGGCTAAAAGGCGCGCCGCCATGGCGGTGTAGGCCGCCATCACCACCAGATCGGTGAAACAAAGGGTCGCGCCGATCAGCAGGTATTGGTGGAGCAGGGGCTGGTCCAGCAGCAAAAACTGCGGCACCACCGCCAACATAAACACGGTGCCCTTGGGATTGACTGCGTTAATCATCCAACCGCGCAGCACCATATCGCGCCGCCGCATGACAGGCGCGTTTTCATCTTGCGCCACCAGCGGCCCCGGCACTGCGCGCCATTGCGCAATACCCAGCCACACCAGATAGACCACGCCCGCCCATTTGACGATCAAAAACGCCGTGTTGGAAGCAGCGACCAAGGCGCCAAGGCCTACCGATACCACCAGCAACTGCGTGCAGATGCCCATGACCAAACCAAAAGTTGTGAAATAGCCGCGCTTGAAACCGTAGTTCAACCCGGCGCTCATGGCGGCCACAGCGCCAGGCCCTGGTGAAATACTGATAGCCCAGGCTGCTACAAAAAACGCCAGCCAGTGCGAAAAGTCCATGGTGTGCTGTTCCAAAAAATAAGCGGGCCCTGTCAAGGCCCGCTGGGTGTGTCTGGCGATGTATCGCTAGCTTTATATATGCACTTTTCAGGTGCCGCGCGCAGTGCGCGAGGGCTACGCAGACGCGTCGCGATTATGCGCTTTGCAAGGCCGCGATACGCGCTTCGATCGGCGGATGTGTGCTAAACAATTGCCCGATGCCACCGGCAATGCCAAAGGCAGCCACGCTCTTTGGAAGCTCGCCCGGCGTCATGCCGCCTAAGCGGGCCAGCGCATTGACCATGGGTTGCTTGCGACCCATCAATTGGGCGGCGCCCGCGTCGGCGCGGAATTCGCGCTGGCGGCTGAACCAAGCGACCACCATGGCTGCGGCAAAGCCCAAGACAATGTCGAGCACGATGGTGGTGATGTAGTACCCCATCCCCGGGCCGCTGCTTTGCTCATCGTTTTTACGCAAAAAGCTGTCTACTGCGTAGCCAATGACGCGGCTAAGGAACACCACAAAAGTATTCATCACACCCTGGATTAGCGTCATGGTCACCATATCGCCATTTGCGATGTGGGCCACTTCATGGCCGATCACCGCTTCTACTTCCTCGCGCGTCATGCCGGCCAGCAACCCGGTGGAGACCGCCACCAGGGCCGAGTCTTTGAAAGCGCCAGTGGCAAAGGCATTGGGCTCACCTTCGAAAATGCCGACTTCGGGCATGCCGATACCGGCCTGCTCAGAAAATCTGCGTACGGTTTCCACAATCCAGGCCTCGTCGGCGTTTTGCGGCTGTTCAATGATTTGCACTCCCGAACTCCACTTGGCCATGGGCTTGCTGATGAGCAGCGAAATAAAGGCGCCGCCAAAACCGATGACCAGCGCATAACCCAGCAGCAAGCCTAGGTTGAGGCCATTGCTGGTGAGGAAGCGGTTCACGCCCAAGAGGCTGGCCACGATACCCAGAACCACCACGACCAGCACATTGGTGAGCACGAGTAAAAGAATGCGTTTCATATCAACTCCAGAGAAAGTGTGCGCGCTGCTCAAACACCGGTTTGGGCTTCTTGCGCTGCAATACAGACCTCCATGGTAGGGCCGGATAGTGAAATTACAAGTCAGCGCCCCCAAGTGCCCAGGCAAATTGCGGGCATTGGCTACCTTAAGCAAGCGCTAGGCGTGGCGGGCGGAACACCGAAACATCGTCGTAAAAGCCTATTTGTTCATTGGCCGGCCACCAGCCCGGAACGCCTAATACCGGCAGATGCGCAAAGGGTTTGTTCGCTAATGCATCGGCTTGCAAATGCGCGGCCAGCCACCGGTCGCAATCACCTTGCCCGCCGACGGGGGTTTCCACGCGATAGACATGCGCGGTAATGGCCTTGCGCGGGAACACCAACTTTTCTAATAAGGCATGGCCGAACAATTGCAAGCGCGCTTCTTTCCATGCAGGCCGCAGCGGGCCAAAGAGGGCCTGCCAGTCTTTTCGCACCAAGGTGTCCCATACAGCATCGGGCGCGTGCAGTAGCGCGGCGTTTTCGTCAAACACCGTGAGCGCATCGCGCGCCGGGCCGCGCACCGGGGCGATACCGCTGTGCGCAATCTGCGCTGCCTGCAATTGGTTGAGGCGCTGCTTGGTGTGCGGGAAATGCAGCCAGCACAGGCCATTGAAAAAATCATGCAAACCGTCGCGTGTCGGTACTTGTTGGGTTTCAAAAATAAAGGTTTCATAGGCCTGACCCGAGGGCAGATCGGACTGCGCCACAAAGCGCACCGGGCAGGTGGGCACCTGTTCCGCGAACAGGTTCAGTGCTTGCGCGCAGCTAAGGCCTGTGGCAACGGCCTTCGCCAAAGGTTGGCCGCGTGCGCGCCAGGCTTGCAGCCAGG
Source organism: Comamonadaceae bacterium (assembly GCA_947447615.1). GTDB lineage: Bacteria > Pseudomonadota > Gammaproteobacteria > Burkholderiales > Burkholderiaceae_C > Allorhodoferax. The sequence goes on along the minus strand of CANFJQ010000030.1, from coordinate 1,660 downwards.
GCGCAGTCCAGTCAATCGCTGCTATGTCCTGCGCCACGGCAAGCTATTTTTTCTGTAAGACTGCCAGGGAGTCACGCAGGCAAGCAGGCAAGCAGGCAAGCAGGCGGGCGGGCCATTCCATGTGCTAAACCATGCGCCAGTGCAGCACTTCGCCACCGGCCAGCGGCTTTAAGGTGGTCTGCGCAAATGCGTAGCTTTCCGGTGGCGTCCAGCTCTCGCGTCGCAGCGTTATTTGCTCGGTGTTACGCGGCAGGCCGTAAAAATCAGGGCCGTGAAAACTGGCAAAGGCCTCCAGATTGCCTAGCGCCTGTGCGGCTTCAAAGGCGCTGGCATAGAGCTCGATAGCCGCGTGCGCGGTATAGCAACCGGCGCAGCCGCTGGCGTGTTCTTTCAGGTGCGTGGCATGCGGTGCGCTGTCAGTGCCTAGAAAAAAGCGCGGCGAACCTTGGGTGGCTGCGCCGACCAGAGCTTGGCGGTGTGTCTCGCGCTTGAGCACCGGCAGGCAGTAGTAATGCGGGCGTATGCCGCCGGTAAAAATCGCGTTGCGGTTGTAGAGCAAATGGTGGGCGGTGATGCTGGCCGCGATGGCACCTTGCGCGCTTTGCACATACTGCGCGGCCTCGCGGGTGGTGATGTGTTCAAAAACCACTTTGAGCGCCGGAAAATCCTGCCGCAGCGGTATCAATTGGCGATCAATAAACACGGCCTCGCGGTCAAATAAGTCGATGTCCGGTGACGTCACTTCACCATGGACTAACAGTGGCATACCGACACGCTGCATGGCCTCTAGCGTGGCGTAGGTTTTGCGCATATCGGTAACCCCGGCATCGCTATTGGTGGTCGCACCAGCCGGATAGAGCTTGACGCCGACAATGCCAGCGTCCTTGGCGCGCACTATCTCATCGGGCGGCAAAGTGTCGGTGAGGTACAGCGTCATCAAAGGCTCAAACCCGTCGTGGCCCGCCGCCGCTGCCGCTGCGTGTATGCGCTCGCGGTAGGCCAACGCTTGCGCGGTGCTGGTGACGGGCGGTTTGAGGTTGGGCATGATCAGGGCGCGGGCGAACTGCGCTGCTGTATGCGGCACCACCGTCTGCAAAGCGGTGCCGTCGCGCACATGCAAATGCCAATCATCGGGGCGGGTGATGGAGAAGGTTTGGGGTGTTAAGTGGTCTGGCATAAGTGGCTTATTGTCCCAAATCAGGGTGTGCCGCAGGTTCGCCGTCCGGGGGCGCCTCAGGATTGCGCAACTGGGCTCGGCTGCTTTGCAGACTTTGCAGGATATCCACGGCCTGGGCATAGAAGGCGGTGCCAGCCGGAGTCAGCCGCGTGGGGTAAGAACTGCGGTCCACCAGCGCGACCCCGGCCCAGGCTTCGAGCGACTGGATACGGCGCGAAAACGCGGGTTGTGTCACATGGCGCAAATGCGCAGACCGGCTGAAGCTGCTGGTCTCGGCCAGCGATACAAAGTCTTCCAGCCATTTGGTGTCCATGGTCGCTTGCTGTCTTGGTGCGTGGCGATCAATTGCTGCTTTGTTGCAGCGCCCACATCTGCGCATAGCGGCCTTGCTGCTGCATCAAAGCCTGATGGGTGCCGCGTTCGACAATGCGACCGCTCTCCATGACCAAAATTTCATGCGCATCGACCACGGTGGACAGGCGG
>CANFJQ010000029.1 GCA_947447615.1 Comamonadaceae bacterium | reverse complement strand
CGCTACAACATCAGCCGCGAAGCCATGGACCAGTACGGCGCGGCCAGCCAGCAAAAAGCCTCTGCTGCTTTGGAGAAAGGTCTGTTCAATGACGAGATCGCCCCGATCAAAGTGACCATGGGCGTGGCCGACAAAGTGATGGGCATGATGACCAAGCAAGTAACGGTGTCGGATGACGAAGGCATCCGCGCTGGTACTACGTACGAAGGCATCAAAGATTTGCGCTCTGCGCTGCCCGGCGGTTTGGTCTCGGCGGGTAATGCCAGCCAGTTATCCGACGGCGCCGGTGCGGTGGTCGTGATGCACGAGAAAATCGCCGAGCAAAAAGGCCTCAAGCCTTTGGGTCGTTTCCTGGGCTTTGCGGTAGCCGGTTGCGAGCCTGACGAAATGGGTATCGGCCCGGTTTATGCGGTGCCCAAAGTGCTTAAACGCCTGGGCCTGACCGTGGCTGATATCGACTTGTGGGAACTCAACGAAGCCTTTGCTGTGCAGGTACTGTACTGCCGCGACAAGCTGGGCATTCCGGCAGACAAGCTCAACGTCAATGGTGGCGCGATTGCCGTGGGCCATCCCTTTGGCATGAGCGGCCAGCGTTTGACCGGCCACGCATTGATCGAAGGCAAGCGCCGTGGTGCGAAGCGGGTGTGCGTGACCATGTGCATCGGCGGTGGCATGGGCGCGGCGGGTATTTTTGAAGTCTTGTAAAGGACGCTTGCCATGAAGCTGCGCGCAACCATCGATTTTTTATTGCACGATTGGTTGCGCACAGAGCAGCTCAGCAGTCGCGCGCGCTTTGCCGACCATTCGCGCGAAACCTTTGACGCCGTACTCGATACCTGCGAACGCATTGCGCGTGAGGAATACGCGCCGTTTAACCGCTTGGTGGACATCGAAGAGCCACGCTTTGACGGTGAGAAGGTCATCTTGCCGCAGGCCAGCAAAGACGCTGCCGATGCCTACGCCGCATCGGGCATGCTCAGCGCAGCGCAGGACTATGACATCGGCGGAATGCAACTTCCCTACAGCGTGGAGGCCGCAGCCAATGCATTTTTTGCCTGCGCCTCGGTGGGTATTGGTACCAGCATGCTCACCACGGGCAATGCCAATTTGCTCATGGTGCATGGTACTGAGGCGCAGAAAAGGGTATTTGCCCTGCAGGAGTTTTCGGGCCGCTTTTCCGGCACCATGTGCTTGAGCGAGCCGCAAGCGGGCTCCAGTCTGTCGGATATCGTGACCCGCGCCTTGGCCGATGGCGATGACCATGCGGCTGACCCCTTAGGCCCACGCTACCGCCTCAAAGGCAACAAGATGTGGATTTCCAGCGGTGAGCACGAGCTCAGCGAGAACATCATCCATTTGGTGCTGGCCAAAATCCCGGATGCGCAGGGCAAGCTGGTGCCCGGCACGCGCGGTATTTCGCTCTTCATCGTGCCCAAAAAAATGGTCGATGCACAAGGCGAATTAACCGGAGTGCGCAATGACGTAGCCCTGGCCGGACTGAACCACAAGCTGGGTTGGCGCGGTACGACGAATACGCTGCTCAATTTCGGCGAGGGCAAGTTTCCGGTGGGCAGCAGCGCGGGGCTAGATGGCAAGGGCGCGGGTGCCATTGGCTATTTGGTAGGCCAACCGGGCGAGGGTTTGCGCTGCATGTTCCATATGATGAACGAAGCGCGCATCGGCGTAGGTATTGCCGCCACCATGCTCGGCCTGGCCGGTTATTACGCTTCGCTTGACTATGCGCAAAACCGACCCCAGGGGCGGCCCATGGGCGCCGGTGGCAAAGACGCCTCGCAGCCGCAGGTGCGCATCATTGAGCACACCGACATCAAACGCATGCTCTTGGCCCAAAAAGCCTATGGCGAAGGCGCTTTGGCGCTGGCTCTGTACTGCGCCCGGCTGGTGGATGAACAGCACACAGCAGATGCCGCAGCCGCAGACGATGCGCGCCTGTTGCTCGAAGTGCTGACCCCGATTGCCAAGAGCTGGCCTAGCGAATGGTGCTTGGAAGCCAATTCCCTAGCTATCCAGGTGCACGGCGGATATGGTTATACACGGGACTTTCCGGTGGAGCAATACTGGCGCGACAACCGCCTCAATATGATCCACGAAGGCACCCACGGCATCCAGGCCCTGGACCTGTTGGGCCGTAAAGTGCTAATGGAAAACGGCAAAGGTATGCAATTGCTGGCCACGCGCATGCAAGCCACCATGGCCCGCGCTGGCAACCATGCGGCCTTGGGCGCTCATGCAGCAGCGCTGGGGCAAGCGCTAGGGCAAGTGGGCGGCGCTACCCGCGCCGCCTGGGCCACCGGCGTGCCCGCCGAGGCCCTGGCCAACGCCGTGCCCTATTTGCAGGCCTTTGGCCACACCGTGCTGGCCTGGATCTGGCTGGATGTGGCCTGCGCCGCGCTGGAGGCCGATCCGCAAGGGCAGGGCGTGGCCACCCAAGGGCGCCTGGGTGCTGCCCAATTCTTCTTTCACTATGAGTTGCCGAAAATCGGGGCCTGGTTGTCTGTGGTTCAATCCAGGGATATGACCTGTGCAACATTCCCCGAGGAGGCGTTTTAATGGCATTTTTTAAGAAGTACAACGGCACCACCGACGTGCGTCTCTTGCGCCTAGAGCGCGTGATCTGGATTCTTATTTACGGCGGCTTGCTCTCCACGGTGCTTTCTGGCTTTGCCCGCGACGCGGGGGCCCAGGGCCATGTGGCGCTGTTGGTGTGCGGCCTGTTTGCCGTGGCAGCCGGCGTCGCGCTGATTGTGGTGCGCTCGCGTTTGCGCGAAGAGGACAACGCTTCTTAGATTGCGCAGGCTGGCGGCAGCGCAGACACCGGTATCGCTGCTGCGACATGGCTTGGTCCCGCAAGGCGTAAAAATCCTTAGCGTGGGCAGCCAACTTTCTTTCATACTTTTGGGGACACTTTATGACACGCACGATTCAACAACTATTTGACCTGACCGGCAAAACCGCGCTGGTGACCGGTGGTTCACGCGGCCTCGGTTTGCAAATGGCCCATGCTCTGGGCGAAGCCGGTGCCAAGATCATGCTCAGCTCGCGCAAACCCGAGGACCTGGAGCAAGCCGCCGCCGAGTTGCAAGCCGCAGGCATTGATGCCCGCTGGATCGCCGCCGATTGCGCCAAAGACAGCGAAATCGCCCGCTTGGCCGATGAAACCCTGCAACGCATGGGCGACGTGGACATTTTGGTCAACAACGCTGGTGCGGCCTGGGGCTCTCCCGCTGAAGACCATCCCATAGACGCATGGGACAAGGTGATGAACCTCAATGTGCGCGGTTACTTTTTGCTCAGCCAAGCCATTGCCAAGAAAAGCATGATTGCGCGCCGCTCGGGCCGCATCATCAATGTTGCCTCCATCGCTGGTTTGGGCGGCAACCCCGAAGGCATGAATACTTTGGCCTACAACACATCCAAAGGCGCGGTGATCAACTTCACCCGCACCCTGGGCGCTGAGTGGGGAAAGTACAACATCACCGTCAACGCAATTTGCCCAGGCTTTTTCCCCAGCAAGATGACGGCCGGTACGCTCAAAGCCATGGGCGAAGAACGCTTGGCTTCGCACGCACCGCTCAAGCGCCTGGGCGATGACGAAGACCTTAAAGGCCTGTGCCTGCTGTATGCGTCTGACGCCGGTAAACACATTACTGGCCAATGGCTGGCAGTCGACGGCGGCGTGAGCGTGGTGACGGGTGGCTGAAGACGCGCAGTTCGCAGCCGATAAGGCGGCGGCCTCTTGGCGCACCTTAGGCGGCGACGGGCTGCAAATCCCCTTCGTCGCGCACATGGGTTTTAGCTTGGAAGCGTGCGCCGACGGCCATTCTGAAATTAGCTATGCGCCGCTGCCCGAGCACCAAAATTCGCTGGGCGTGACGCATGGCGGCGCAATCATGACCTTGCTCGATGTATCGATGGCTACTGCGGCGCGCAGCGACACGCCGGGTCAAGGCGTGGTGACCATTGAGATGAAAACCAGTTTTATGCAAGCGGCCAGCGGCCCCCTGACCGCTCGCGGCCAGTTGCTGCACCGCACGGCCACACTCGCCTTTACCCAATCCACAATTTACGATGCCAAAGGCCGGGCCTGCGCCATGGCCGTGGGTACCTTCAAATACCTGAAAGAAGTCGCCCGCTCTGCCACGCTTTTGCAGCGTGCGGCTAGCGGCGCCAGCCCGGAGTAAACACCATGCCTTTGAACCGCCAGATCCATCTTGTGAGTCGCCCTGCCGGGCAGCCCGGCTTAGAGAATTTCAATTTAGTGAGCAGTCCAACCCCCGCGCTGGCCGAGGGCGAAGTGCTGGTCCGCCACCACTATCTCAGCCTAGATCCCTATATGCGCGGGCGCATGAATGATGGCAAAAGCTATGCGCAGCCGCAAGCCCTGCACCAGACCATGATCGGCGGTACCGTGGGCGAAGTGATGGAGTCGCGCAACTCCGGTTTTGCTGCTGGCGATAAAGTAGTGGGCATGGGCGGCTGGCAGGAATACGGCTTGGTGTCTGTGGCCATGACGGGCATGCTGCGCAAAGTCGATGACAGCCGCGTTCCCTTAAGCGCCTACCTGGGGGCGGTAGGTATGCCTGGCGTAACGGCGTATTACGGCTTGGTTCACATCATCGCGCCCAAGTCGGGTGACACCTTGGTGGTGAGTGCAGCCTCAGGCGCAGTGGGTAGTGCTTTTGGTGCGCTGGCTAAGGCGCGTGGCTGCCGCGTGGTGGGCGTGGCCGGTGGTGCGGATAAATGCGCGTATGTGGTGGACGCGTTGGGCTTTGATGCCTGCATAGATTACAAGCAGCACGCCGATGCCGCCAGTTTGTCCGCCGCTTTGCACGCGGTTTGTCCGCAAGGCATTGAAGGCTATTTTGAAAACGTGGGCGGTATGGTGATGAACGCGGTGCTGCCTTTGATGAACGCCTTTGGCCGTGTCGCGGTGTGCGGCATGATTGCCGGGTACAACGGAGTGCCGATTCCCATGGCCGCGCCGCAGCTCATACTGATGCAGCGCCTGCGCTTTCAGGGCTTTATCGTCAGCGAACATCCGCAAGTCTGGCCCGCGGCCTTGGCTGAGTTAGGCGGCTTGGTCGCAAGCGGTGCTTTGCGTGCGCGCGAGACGATTGCGCAGGGCATTGAAAGCGCGCCCCAGGCCTTTTTGGGCTTGCTTTCCGGGCGCAATTTCGGCAAACAATTGGTCAAACTGATTTAATCCGCAAAGCGGATTTCCAGTACCCAAGGAGTAAAGCCCATGCAACAGGACAGCACGCTTTCCCAGAATGAAATCCTTGCTTCCCCGGCAGTCGATGGCCCCAGCGCTTCGGCGCCGCCGGAAGGCGGGTCTGTGCCGTCAGATAGCCCAGCGCGCGGTGAAGAATTCCGTGATGATTTGCGCGCCCCCGGTGCACTCAATGCCCAGGCCCGCAAGGCGCTTAGCGCGCGGGAATTGCTGCCCTTCACCCAATTGGACGACCTGCGCTCGCTCATGGCGATGGCACAAACCGGTGTACTGCTGGGTGCCGCAGGCGCGCTGATCGTAGGCCTGTGGGGCAGCCCCTGGATGCTGGCGGGTATCGCGTTGATGGGCATCGCGCAGCACAGTTTGTTTATCCTGTCGCACGAGGCGGCGCACTACCGCTTGTTATCGCACCGCGGTGCCAATGATGTGCTGGGCCGGCTGATCGGTATGAGCAGCGGCGTGTCTATGTGTACCTACCGCGTGACGCATCGCTTGCACCACAACAACCTGTACGGCAGCGAAGACCCGGACACCGCCATTCACGGCGGCTACCCGCGTGGCAAAGCCTATTTGCTGCGCAAGCTAGCGCAAGATGTGGTCGGCTGGAATGCCTGGAAAACCTATGCGTATTTCTTTGGCGCCCCCGCCATCAACGAAGACACGCAACGCGCTATCCGCCCCTTGGACGACACCTCGCCGCAACTACGCAAGGCAGCGCGCCAGGATCGCTATCTGGTGGTGGGCGCGCATATCGCCCTGCCGATTGCCGCGTATGCGCTCGGTGGCTGGCACGGCCTGGCGCTGTATCTGGTGGTGTGGATCGTGCCCTTGATGACAGCGCTGCAACCCATACTGCGGCTGCGCGCAGTCTGCGAGCACGGCGCGGTGAGCGATTTGTCCTCGCCCCTGACGGCAGCCCGTAGCAATCGCACCTTTGGCAGCGGCGCAAACCGGGTGCTGGGTGCGATCTTGTTCCCGCACCATGTGAACTACCACCTAGAGCACCATTTGTATCCCGCCGTGCCGCATTACCACTTACCGGCGCTGCACCGCGCTTTGCAAGCGCGCGGTGTGCTGGACGGCGCCGAGGTGCGCGACATACCCGACACCTTGAATATGATTTTTGCACCGCGCAAATCCAAAGCTGCAGCAGGAGCCGCCCATGTCTGAATCCGCATCCACCCCGGTTTTGCACCACTACAAAATTTCGCCCTTTTCCGAAAAAGTGCGTTTGGTGCTGGGCTACAAAGGGATTGCCTGGCGCAGCGTAACGGTGCCCAACATCCTGCCCAAGCCCGATGTACTGGCGCTCACCGGTGGCTACCGCAAAACGCCATTTCTGCAAATCGGTGCCGACATCTATTGCGATACGGCGCTTATCTGCGAAGTGCTAGAGCACATGCAGCCACAACCCAGCCTGTACCCGGACGCCAGCAAGGGCGTGGCACGGGTACTGGCGCAATGGGCCGACAGCACTTTGTTTTGGGCGGCCATGGCTTACAACCTCAGCGCCAAAGGTGCAGCCGCTTTGTTTGCCAACGCGCCACCCGAGGCAGCGCAGGCCTTTAGCGCAGACCGCGCGGCCATGTCCGGCGGCATGACGCGTTTGCGGCCCGGTGATGCCACGGGTATTTACAAATCGTATTTGCGGCGCTTGTCGCATATGCTCGACGGCCAGGCCTTTTTGCTGGGCGGCACTCCTTGCGTTGCCGACTTTGCGGCCTACCATCCTGTATGGTTTACCCGCCAGGTCGTGCCGGTGATGGCCGGTATTTTGGACGCCACGCCTGCCGTTTTGGCCTGGATGGACCGGATGGCCGCTTTGGGTCACGGCGCTTCTGAAAAATGGAGCGCTGAGCAAGCGATTGCGCTAGCCAACAGCAGCACGCCAGCGGCTTTATCGGCATCCGATGTGTTTCAGGATGACCATGGCATACCGCTAGGCTCAGCGGTCACTATTGCCGCCGAAACATTCGGCCAGGAAGCCACGCAAGGTATTTTGCTGGCCGCGACCCGCACCCGCTACACCCTGCGTCGAGAAGACCCGCGCGCGGGCACGGTGCATGTGCACTTCCCGCGCATCGGCTATGTGCTGCGCGCAGTTACCGCATAAGTTTTTAACTCCACGGATTGGATATTTCGCATGATTTCGGACTTTCGCAACAAGACGGCGGTACTCACTGGCGCAGGTTCGGGCTTTGGCCTGGAATGCGCCCGCATTGGCGCCAAACTGGGTATGCACCTGGTTTTGGCCGATGTGCAGCAAGATGCGCTGGACCGCGCCGTGGCCGAGATGGAGGCTGCCGGCGCCCAGGTGCTGGGAATGCGCGTGGACGTATCCAAGGCCGACCAAGTAGAGGCTCTGGGCGCCGCCACATTGGCGCGTTTTGGTGCGCCGCACTTGGTGTTTAACAACGCGGGCGTAGGCTCGGGTGGCCTCATTTGGGAAAACAGTTTGCAAGACTGGGAATGGGTGATCGGCGTGAACCTGATGGGTGTGGCCCATGGCATCCGGGTCTTCACGCCCATGATGCTCGCCGCCGCCGAGAAGGACGCGACTTTTCGAGGCCACATCGTCAACACCGCCAGCATGGCCGGAATGCTCAATGCGCCCAATATGGGTATTTACAACGTCAGCAAACACGCGGTGGTCAGCATGAGCGAAACGCTTTACCAGGATTTGGCCTTGGTCACCGACCAGATTAGCGCCAGCGTGCTGTGCCCCTTCTTTGTGCCCACCGGCATCAGTGCCAGCCACCGCAACCGGCCCGAGGGCATGCAAGGCGCGCGCCCCACGCGCAGCCAGATGATTAGCCAGGCTATGAGCGATAAAGCGGTGAGCAGCGGCAAAGTAACGGCCGCCGAAGTGGCGCAAAAGGTGTTTGATGCGGTGGCAGCCAATCAGTTTTACATCTACAGCCACCCTAAATCTATAGGCTCGGTGCAGGTGCGCATGGAGGATATTTTGCTATCGCGTAACCCCACCGACCCCTTTGCGCACAAGCCCGAGCTGGGCGTGGAACTCAAAAAAGCACTTCGTAGCTAGGCTACTGGCCGAGCCGTTCGAAAAAAGTGGTCAAATACGCTACCTCGTTTTTAATTCATCAGGAAAGATTCTCATGGGCAATTCCATCGTTACCGAAGCAGACCGCAAAGCCACCCCCGCACCCAAACCCCCAGCCGGCATGAGCTCACGCACCGGCGGCCACGGCCAGCGCGTCAGCCTGGAGCGCGGTGTCTCCACCCGCAGCAAGAAGAATCCTGGCAAGCGGGCTAAAAAAGGCGGTTAAAGACAGCGCGTTTGCGCGCTGTCTGCCAAAGGCCCGTGTAAGCGGGCTGCAAATACCACCTGCGGGAAACCGGGGTGGTATTTTTTTGGGTTAAATCCGGGAAAGGCTGGTGCATGCAGTGTTGGCGCAATTGCATTCAGCTTCATTGCGTGCCTGGGTCACTCACGCGCTTGGCTTAACGGTCTTAGGCCTCGAGCGCCAGGCCCTAGGTGTTAACCATCACCAATTTGCCCATCACCCCGCGCGAGCCCATATGGGCGTAAGCGGCCTTCAGTTCAGCCATGGGCATGGTGCGGTCGATCACCGGTTTTATTTTGCCTTGCGAGTACCACTGGGCCAGTTCGGCCATGGCGGCCATGCTTTTTTGTGGTTCGCGTTTGGTGAAATCGCCCCAGAACACGCCCACGATAGACGCTCCTTTGAGCAGCGCCAGGTTCAGGGGCAGGGCGGGGATGGGACCGGCGGCAAAGCCGATCACCAGGTAGCGCCCGCGCCAAGCGATGGAGCGGAACGCCGGTTCGGCAAAGTCGCCGCCTACCGGGTCGTAAATCACATCCGGGCCTTTGCCGCCGGTCAGCGTTTTAATGGCTTCGCGCAGGCTGTCGGTGCTGTAGTTGATGGTTTCGTCCGCACCGATGCTGCGGCACAGGGCGCACTTTTCGTCGGTGGAAGCGGCGGCGATGACCCGCGCTCCAGCGGCTTTGGCTATCTGGATGGCCGAAGTGCCTACGCCACCGGCAGCCCCCAGCACCAGTACGGTTTCGCCAGCTTTTAGCGCGGCCCGGTCGATCAGCGCTTGGTGCGAGGTGGCGTAAATCATGATGAAGGCGGCAGCGTCCACCATGGGAAAGTCTGGCGGCAGCGGCATGCAGAGCATGGCCGGTGCAATCGTGTGCGTGCCAAATCCGCCGGTACCGCTGAGGCATGCCACCGCCTGACCGACTTTCAAGTGTTTCACGCCTTCACCCACAGCTTCGACGGTGCCCGCGTATTCTGAGCCTGGCACAAAGGGCAGCGCCGGCTTCATTTGGTATTTGTTTTGCACGATCAGCAAGTCAGGGAAGTTGAGGCTGGCGGCCTCGATGCGCACCAGCACTTCGCCCGCCTTCGGGCTGGGGGTGGGCAGTTCTTTCCAGGTGAGGGCATCAACACCGGTGGGGTTTTCGCAAAGCCAGGCGTGCATACAAAATTCTCCAATAAAACGCGGATGATAGAGGGCCGCACCCTGGGCTCACGCAGGGTCCTTGTCCCTAGCGCGACGGCGCAGCGGGATTGCCGCAATCACCTTGGCTAATCGCTCGCCCCAAAGCCGGGCGCTGAGGCGCACACCTACAATCAGGCACCCATGAAAATACTTATTTCCAACGACGATGGCTACCAGGCCGCAGGCCTTGTTGCTTTGTACGAAGCACTGAAAGACGTTGCCGAGGTCGAGGTCATCGCGCCTGAGGTGAATAACAGCGCCAAGTCCAACGCCCTGACCTTGAATGCGCCCCTCTACGTACACCGCGCTGCCAATGGCTTTCGCTATGTAAATGGCACCCCGGCCGATTGCGTGCACATCGCGCTGTCGGGCTTGCTAGATTACCGGCCCGACCTGGTGGTTTCGGGCATTAACAATGGCGCCAATATGGGCGACGACACGATTTATTCCGGCACTGTCGGCGCGGCTATGGAGGGTTATTTGTTCGGTATCCCGGCCATCGCCTTTTCGCAGGTGGACAAGGATTGGGTCGAGCTGGCCTCTGCTGCGCGTAAAGCCCGCGAGTTGGTCATTTCTATGCAGGCGAGCAAGCTAATTACCAGCGCGCCCTGGTTGCTCAATGTCAATATTCCGAACCGTCCCTATGCTGATATCGGTGGCGCCAAACTCTGCCGTTTAGGAAAGCGCCATGCGGCCGAGCCGGTCATCACCCAAAAAAGCCCGCGCGGAGAGACCATGTACTGGATTGGCGCAGCGGGTCCGGCCAAGGACGAAGCGCCGGGTACCGACTTTCATGCCACCCAGCATGGGCATATGGCGATCACGCCCTTGTCGGTGGACCTGACCGACCACCAGGCCTTGACCTATTGGGCGCAAAGCATGGCGCACATGGGCGGCGCATGAAAGAGCGGCCCAGCTTTCCGGCCCGTATGCCGGCCAGCGTGCCGGTTAAAAAAGCGAAGGTCGGCCCCGTGCCCAATCTGCCGCAGGGCCTGGGCATGGATTCCAGCGCAGTGCGTCGTCGCATGGTGGAAAAGCTGACGGCACAGGGTCTGGGCGATTCGCTGGTACAGCAGGCCATGGGCGCGGTGGAGCGCCACCGTTTTGTCGATAGCGGCCTGGTCAACCAGGCTTATGAGGACACCAGCCTGCCCATTGGCCTGGGGCAGACCATTTCTAAGCCCAGCGTGGTAGCGCGCATGATCGAGCTGCTGCGCAAGGGTGTGGATGGGCGAATGGGCCGGGTGCTGGAGATCGGCACCGGCTGTGGCTACCAGGCGGCAGTGCTCAGCCAATTGGCGACGGAGGTTTACAGCATCGAGCGCTTGCGCGGCCTGCACGACAAAGCGCGGGAAAACCTACGGCCCTTTCGGCTAGCCACGGTGCATTTGCTGTTTGGCGACGGTATGCTGGGTTATCCGGCGGGTGCGCCTTATGCGGCCATCATTGCCGCCGCTGGTGGTGAGGCGATTCCCCAGGCCTGGATCGACCAGTTGGCAGTCGGCGGAAGATTGATCGCCCCGGTTTTGGGTAAAGCGGGGGCGGCGGGCGCAAAAGGCGGAGCCGCCAATGGTCAGTCCCTGGTGGTGGTGGATAAAACGCTTCAGGGCGTGCGCCAAACGGTGCTGGAGGCGGTCCATTTCGTGCCCTTAAAATCCGGCGTGGCGTAAAGCTAGAAAACAGGGAAAATTTATGTATTTCAAAGGCTTGCAAGGAAAAATGAAAGTTTTTTCTTGGTGTTTGTTGTGCGTGACTGCAGCACTTTTGCCGGCCTGTGGCAGCAAGCAGTTGCATCCCGCGCCGGTGGAAGACCGCAATGCGCCTGCCGCCCAAAAAAACGCCACTGCTGGCAAGGAGGAAACTCCCGCTGCCAAGGTTGCGCATTCAGCCGCAGGAGCCACTGAGCAATCCGCCGCAGCCCAGGGCCCCGCAGCAGCGCCTGGCGCAGAAAACGCAGGCAAACCTGGGTATTACACGGTCAAACAGGGAGATACCTTGGCGCGTATCGGCTTGGAGGTGGGACAGCCCTACCGCGATATCGCGCGCTGGAACAACCTGGATAACCCCAACCGTATCGAGACTGGTCAGGTGCTGCGCATTATCCCGCCAGGAGCGCCTGAAGAAGGCGCTGTCGCGCGCCCGGTGGCGGCTTCCAAAGCTTCGGCGACACCACTTCCGCCAGCAGCTAAGCCTGCTCAGGCCGCTAGCGCCCCTGCTGCTGCGACTTCCCCTGCGGCTCCGGCCAGCGTGCCCGCGGTCGTGGCCACGCCTGCCACGGTCGTCGAGGATGATGTTTCTTTTATCTGGCCGGTACGGGGTGATATCTTAGCGACCTTCGACGAAGCTAAAAACCGTAAGGGCCTGGATATCGGTGGCGTAGCCGGGGCTCCCATACTGGCAGCAGCTGAGGGCAAAGTGGTTTACGCCGGGTCAGGCCTGCGCGGCTATGGCAACCTCATCATTGTGAAACACAGCGCTACGTACCTCACGGCCTACGCGCACAACCAGACTTTGCTGGTGAAAGAAGAACAAATGGTCAAGCAGGGCCAAAAAATTGCCGAAATGGGCAATAGCGATGCGGACCAAGTGAAGCTGCATTTTGAAGTACGGAAAATGGGTAAACCGGTGGACCCGGCCAAGTACCTGCCGATTCGCTAACACTCTGGTGGTCTAGGCCACCTCCAACCCTGGTTGAAATGGATGTCTGACACCAAGGCGCTTGCGCCTGCTACCCAAGCCGCCAAGCTTGAAAACTCGCCCGCTGGCGGCCCGCCCGCTTTTGTACCAGACCCCGCGCAGGTCGCCGCAGCGCTTGGCTTGCAAGAACACTTGAGCGTACTCAGCCTGGACCTCGAAGGCCAGGGCGTGGCGCACCGTGCCGACGGCAAGGTGGTGTTTATTGACGGCGCTTTGCCCTATGAGGTGGTAAGCGCCCGCATCCACCGCAGCAAAGCCAGTTTTGACAAGGGCACGCTCACCCAGGTGCACCGCGAATCCTCTCAGCGGGTGGTGCCGCACTGCCCGCATTTCGGCTTGCATGAAGGCGCCTGCGGCGGTTGCAAGATGCAGCATTTGCATCCGGCGGCGCAAGTGGCCGTTAAGCAAAGGGCCTTGGAAGACCAATTGCGCCACATTGGTAAATTGCGCCCCGACCGCATCTTGCGCGCGATTGAAGGCCCCGCCTGGGCCTACCGTTACCGCGCCCGTTTGTCGGTGCGCTTTGTGCGCAAAAAAGGTGCGGTGCTGATTGGTTTTCACGAACGCAAAAGCCATTTCGTGGCGGATATGAAGCGTTGCCCGGTGTTGCCGCAGCATGTCAGTGACATGCTTTTGCCTTTGCGCGATTTGATTGCATCCATGGACGCGGTGCAGCATATTCCCCAAATTGAATTGGCTATTGGCGACCGGGGTGGGCAGGGTACTTTGGACGTGCAAGGCGATGTGACAGCGCTGGTCTTGCGTCATCTGCTGCCTCTTAGCGATGCAGACCGTGCGCGCTTGCGCGCGTTTGCTTTGGCGCGACCTGGCCTGCAATGGTGGCTGCAAGCCAAGGGCCCGGAGACCATCGTTTTGCTCGACCCAGCGGATGAAGCCCGCACCGGCGCGCTGGCTTACAGCCTGCGGGATTTCGGCATCACCATGCCGTTTCGCCCGACCGATTTCACGCAGGTCAATCCGCATATCAACCGGGTGCTGGTGGCGCGTGCGCTATCGCTATTGACCGTACAAAAAAACGAGCGGGTGATCGATTGGTTTTGCGGCCTGGGAAATTTCACGCTGCCCTTGGCCACGCAAGCGCGAGAGGTATTAGGTGTAGAGGGCGCCGAGTCCCTGGTGGCGCGCTCTCGCGATAACTACACAATCAATCAAGCCGCGCGCGAACCTGAGCAAGCCCTGGCCCCCACACGTTTTGCAGCGCGCAATTTGTTTGAAATAGATAGCGCGGGTTTGCTGGCGGACGGCCATGCCGACAAATGGTTGGTAGATCCGCCGCGCGAAGGTGCTTTTGCCTTGGTGCAGTCCTTGGTCGCGCTCATGCAGCAAGAGTCAGACACAGACGGATGGAAACCCCCGCGCCGGATTGTGTACGTCAGCTGCAATCCCGCCACCCTGTCGCGCGATGCGGCGGTGTTGGTCCACGAGGGAGGCTACCGCTGCACGGCCGCAGGGGTGGTCAATATGTTTGCCCATACTGCCCACGTCGAGAGCATTGCAGTATTTGATTTAGAGAGCGTTTAGGTATTTCCTAGCGCCGCTGCAGCACCCACACGCCGATGCTGCTATCGGACGGATGCATTACCAGGGCTTTGGCAGTCCATAGTTCTGTGTCAATCTGAGCGGGTAGGGACCGATTGGGGGCAGGCGGAATAAGTAGCCACGGGCAGTCATTGCTCAAGGTGGGGGCGCTGATGGGCAAATTGCCTATCCAGCGCAGCGCAGCGATTTCCCCAATGTTCAATTGTTCGCTGCGCACACAAGCCGGCGCTTTCACTTGTTGCGCCACCAAGGCGGCCCAGCGGTCGTAGCTTTGGGTGTAATCAAACAGCGAAATGCCCATGCTCATCATCAGCGTCCAGCACCAAACTATGCCGCCAGCGGGCAGCACCAGACTGCGCCAGAGTTCGCGCCGGTGGCGTCCTACCCGCCAATGCACGACCATGCCCCAGGCCACCGTGGAAATGCACGCGACCCATAACGCTAGCCAGGAAAACTGGGCCTCGAATCCAGGTGCCAGCCGGGCAATATTGATCGCCGGATTGGGCGGAATGCCGGTAAACATGGCTATAAAGTGAACCCACAAAACCAGGCCCCAGCCGGTAAAAAACAAAAGCGTGAACCAGTCAATGAGCGAGGCCACCTGGCGCTTGAGGGTGGGCAATGCAAACGCCGCCAAACTCGATATAGCTGGCAGCGCAAGCAACAAAGTGTGTTCGGAAGAATGCATCATCCAAGTTGCTATCAGTACGGCTATCAATACCAGTAGCGGGAGGGCTAGATGTCGGCTGGTATGGATGCTCCAGAGTTGCCGACGCCAGACCCACAAGGTCCACAAGGCCAATGGCCAGGCCGGCCAGGTGAACCACAACAACAATTCGCTATAGCCTTGCCACGGGGACGCCATGTGCCAGGGGCTATCGAGCTTCCAACGCCACAAGTCCAGCGCACTTGCAATGCCTGCACTGGCCAGTGCGCTAAGAAGCAAAACAAGCATGCCCGCCTTACCCCGGTAAAGGCTTGGCGCGTGGTCTGTGGCAAAAAACAATTGGTAAAGCTCGAAAGCCAGCGCGCCCAGTCCAAAAATGACCGCCAGCGTGGGTGCGCCGCTGATACTTAGCCCGACGAGGCTGATGGCAAGCGCGATACAAGCCCTTTGCGGTCGCCAGGGTAGCGCGCTCACGCCGCTCAGGAAAAGGGCCACAAAGGCCAGTTGCACTAACTCCGGCGACGTTTCGTGCGCCGTGGGTGCCAGGCCCAGGCAGGCGATAAACGCAAGCAAGCCTCCATCGGCAATGGAGCGGGCGTAGTCGGTGGTGCGAGCCTCGCCGCCAAATGCAAAGGCTACGGGTTGGGCGCGGGGGCTGCGAGCAAGGTAGTAAGTGCCATACCAGTGCGCCGCCATGGCCGCCACCAGCGCCAGAATAAACGGGACACGCGCCAGCCACTGTGCCTCCAGGCCACTGCCGCCCGCTTGCAACATCCAGGCACCCAGCCAATAAGGTAACAGCGCACCTTGTTCCGAGGGTATGCCCGCCAGGGTCGGACGCCACCAATCAGCCTGGCCCCAGGCCAGTTCGGCCATATAGCCCAGGGCGCCCATATCCGCAAACTTCCAACCGCTGCGCCCTACAAAACCGGCAAGCACATACACCAGGCACAGAGACAAGAGAGCCAATCGCGGCAGACGCGCAGCCCCAGCTTGGGTGACGATGGCAGGAGTAGTGTTCAAAGTTTTAATGCAGCAAACAAAAAAGGCAGCGCGGAATGCCGGGCTGCCTTAGATTGTGCTTCAGGCCTGCGCCTGCGCGTTTTATTTGGCTGCGGTCTTGCCGAAACGATTGCGGAATTTCTCCACGCGTCCGCCCATGTTGTCCACGGATTTTTGGGTTCCGGTGTAGAAGGGGTGCGATTCGCTGGAAGTATCAAGTTTGTACAGCGGCAGTTCGCGGCCGTCCTCCATCTTGATCATCTCTTTGGTGTTTGCGCAAGAGCGCGTGACGAATTTGAAGTTATTGGACAAATCCATAAAACAAACGTCGCGGTAGTTGGGGTGAATGCCAGCTTTCATAGTCGATCCATCAGATGCGGTAGCCGCCCATGGGCCCTCAGGCAAACGGCTGCCTGATCCAAAGCCCGCAGTACTTGCCGCGGTAAACCTCGCATTCTAGCCCAGACGGGTATCACGCCCTCTCGCGCTGCGCTGCGGGGTCAAAATGGCGCAAGGCGGCGAACTGCCCTCCAAGCTTTGACGCTCCGTTTTTGAAATTTTCCACCAGATGGCCTAGGCGCCGACCAAGGCCGCCGCTTTGACCTGCGCCCAGGCGGGCATACCCGCTTGCAAACCCAGCGCATGGGCTGCACGCGCCGTAATGCGCGCCCACAGGACACTGGTTTCCCCCGTATCGCCGCAAGAAAGCCGCACCAGGCACTGCGAGGGGTGCGTATCCGCAATCATTTCCAGCACGGTCACTGGCAGCAGATTTTGGATACTGCTTAACGGTGGCGGCCCGACCGCTAGGCTGATATCCCGTGCCAGCACGCGAATGCGCACTGGCGCACCCAGGGCCAGCGCCTTGTCTTTAACCCACAGGCTGCCACCTGGAAAGCCGACGCGCATCAGATGCCAGGTGGGGTCAAATTCCTGTACGGCAGCATGCAGCAGCACGCCCCTGTCTTCGCCGCTGGCCGCTCCAGCAGCGCTGCGGCCGAGCACCTGGGCCACCGGGCCGCTGTCGGCCAGTTTGCCGTGTTCCAGCACCAGCAGGTGGTCAGCCAGACGCACCACTTCGTCCAGCGCATGCGTCACGTAGAGCATTGGGATGTGCACTTCGTCGCGCAACCGCTCAAGCCAGGGAAGTATGTCCTGACGCCGGTTTGCATCGAGCGCTGCCAGCGGTTCATCCAGCAGTAGGACGCGCGGTTGCAAGGCCAAGGCGCTGGCAATCGCCACCCGCTGGCGTTCGCCGCCCGACAGCGCCTGCACCCGCCGCTCCAGCAAATGCCCAATTCCGAGCAGTTCAATCGCCTGGTGCAGTTGCGCCTGTGCGGCCTGTTGCTGCCCGATGCGGCGCAGACCGAAGTGCAGATTGCCGCGTACCGTCAGGTGTTCGAGCAAGCTGGCTTCTTGAAACACATAGCCCAGAGGCCTGCGCCAGGTCGGGAGAAAAACTTTCTCATCCTGCCAAACCTCGCCGCCCATACGCACGAAACCGCGGGCCGGGCGTTCTAGGCCGGCGACGCAGCGCAGCAAACTGGTCTTACCCGAGCCCGATACGCCGAACACCGCCGTTATGCCTTGCGAAGGCAGACGGATATCTACCTCCAAGTTGAAATCATGGCGCCGCAATTGCAGGGTGATCTGGTTTTCGGCCGACACGCTCAAGCCCCTAGGCGCAAGCCGCGCTTTTGCAGCAGGTTCAGGCCCAATAGCACGGCGAATGAAAATACCAACATGCCGCCAGCGAGGGTGTGCGCCTGGCTATAGGCCATGGCTTCCACATGACCGTAGATTTGGGTGGACAGTACCTGCGTCTGGCCGGGTATGTTGCCGCCCATCATCAGCACCATGCCAAACTCACCGATGGTGTGGGCAAAGCTGAGTACGGCAGCGCTTACAAAGCCTGGCCAGGCCAAGGGCAGCGCCACGCTAAAAAACGCGTCCAAAGGCGAGGCGCGCAGGGTGGCTGCCAACTCCATTGGCCGGTTGCCCATGGCTTGGAAGGCGTGCAGCAGGGGTTGCACCGCAAACGGTAGCGAATAAACCACCGAGCCCACCACCAAGCCAGCGAATGTAAAGGGCAGGGTGCCCAGCCCGAGAAGCAGCGTCAAGTGCCCTAGCGGTCCTTCCGGCCCTAGCGTAACTAGCAGGTAAAAGCCCAAAACTGTGGGCGGCAACACCAGCGGCAGCGAGGTCAGCGCGGCCACCGGCGCGCGCCAGGCCGAGCGGCTGCGCGCCAGCCACCAGGCGAGAGGGCTGGCAAATAGCAGCAAGACCAAGGTGCTAATCGCTGCCAGACGCAGCGTCAGGCTGATGGCAGTCCAGTCTTGCGGCGACAACATGCTTTGGCGCTTAATCGGTGTAACCGTGGTCGCGCATCAGGGCGCGTGCGCGCGGCGATTGCAGGAACTGCAGGAATGCCAATGCTGCGGGATTGGCCTGGCCAGGCTTCAATAAAACCGCATCCTGGCGCAAAGGGCTGTGCAAGGATTCAGGCACCAACCAGGTGGAACCGGCCACGAGATTGCCATCCACGATCAGCTGAGAGCGAGCAACCAAGCCTAATTCGGCGTTGCCGCTGGCCACGAATTGGTAGGCCTGGGCCACGCTATCGCCCTGCACCAAACGGTCTTTGGCTTGCGCAAATAGGCCCATGCGCTCCAGGACTTGCACGGCCGCTGCGCCATAAGGTGCAAGCCTGGGGTCGGCAATGGCCAGACGTTTGAATCGGGCCGAACGCAGAACATCGCCTTGCGCGTCCACAAGGTCTGTCTGCTTGCTCCATAAAGCCAGTCGGCCCACTGCGTAGGTGAAGCGGCTGCCGGGCACCGCAAAACCTTCTTGTTCTAAAAGCAGCGGGGTTTGTGCATCGGCGGCCAGCAGTACCTGGAAGGGGGCACCATTTTTGATTTGGGCGTAAAACTTGCCGGTCGCGCCGGTAATGATGCGTGCCTGGTGCCCGCTTTGCTGCTCAAACACTTGGGATAGGACCTTCATAGTGCTGGAAAAATTGGCGGCGACAGCCACCTGGACCTCTTCAGCGCGCACGCCATGTGCCGCCAGGCTCAGCCAAATGAGGCTCCAACACCCTATCCAATCGCGCCACACCATGCCCATAAATTCCTGTTTTGCCTGCTTAGAGCCAGTATAGGTCGCAGGCGCAGACCCAAAAAGCAAAGGCCCTTGCGGGCCTTTGCTGGTGAAAGGTCGGGCAGCATTGTCTTGCCCAACTCCAAGAAACTACGCTTAGTCGCGCTCACCGCCGAAAATGCCCAGCAGCGCCAGCAGGCTTTGGAAGACGTTGATGATGTCCATGTACAGCGACAGGGTGGCAGTGATGTAGTTGGTTTCGCCGCCATCGATGATTTGCTTGATGTCATACAGCATGTAGGCGCTGAAGATGGCAATCGAAATCATGGACAAAACCATCATGCCCACGGTGGAGCCGACAAAGATATTGATGATGCCGCCCACCAAAAGCACGATGACGCCGACAAACAGCCATTGGTTCATGCCTGACAGGTCGCGCTTGATGACGGTGGCCAGCGAGGCCATAACAAGGAAAACGCCTGCCGTGCCACCAAAGGCGGTCATGATCAGGTCCGGACCGTTCTTGAACCCGAGCACGGATTCGATCAGTCGGGACAACATGAGCCCCATGAAGAAGGTAAATGCCAGCAACATGGGCACGCCGGCAGCTGAGTTTTTCGTCTTCTCAATGCCGTAAATAAAACCAAAAGCCATGGCCAAGAAAAGTACCATGCCCAATGCGCCGCTAAATAGCTGCCCCAAACCAAGCGCTACACCGGCCCAAGCGCCGAGCACCGTGGGTACCAGGCTGATGGCTAACAGCCAATAGGTGTTACGCAAAACTTTGTTGCGCTGCTCCAGGCTTACGCCGTAGTCCAGACCTTGTTCCAAAAAGGAAGCTTGTTCATTCATAGTCCATCTCCTAAAGATACCTGTTGAAGGTGGGGTTATTTTAGGCACTTACAAGGGTGTGTGCGGCCTTGGTGATCGGTATTGGCCCGATATTTGGCAGGGTTGCCCTCCACGCGAACGGTCAAATCAGGGCGGCGCGAGCGGTTATGCTGGCGTTTTTCTTTGCCTTGACCCTATTTATTGGATGTTTGTATGAAAACCAAAGCCACCTTAGAACTCTCTGATCTGAAAACCATTGCCGCAGCGGCTGAGGCCGAAGCGCTCAAGCATGGATGGGCTGTTTGTATCGCCATTGTGGATGACGGCGGCAATTTAATGTGGTTCCAGCGCCTGGACGGCGTAGCCCCCATTTCCGCCCAAATTGCCCCGGCCAAGGCCCGCACCTCCGCGCTCGGCATGCGGGAAAGCAAGGTTTACGAGGAAATGATTAACGGCGGCCGTATGTCCTTTCTCAGTGCGCCAGACTTGCAGGGCATGCTCGAAGGTGGCGTACCCATCATGAAGGACGGTCAGTGCCTTGGCGCGGTGGGTGTCAGTGGGGTGAAGTCCAGCGAAGACGCGCAAGTGGCTCGAGCCGGGATTGCGGCTATTGGCCTTTAAACGCAGCGCACTAGGCCCTCAAATTGAGGGTGTTGCGCATGGCAATATTGGTATTTGCTGGTCGCAAGTCGGCTCTAAACCCATCTGGCTTGCCAACAGGCACGCTAATAGGTAAGCCGGTCAGGCTGCAATTCTTGCAAGATGGTGGTTGCGATCTCCTCGATCGACTTGGTCGTCGTGGACAGCCAGCGTATCCCGGCGCGGCGCATCATGCTTTCCGCTTCATGCACTTCCATACGGCAGTTCTCCAACGACGCATATTTGGAGTCGGGGCGGCGCTCGTTACGAATTTCACTCAAGCGTTCCGGCTGGATACTCAGGCCAAAAATTTTGCGCTTGTGCGGCACCAAGGCGACCGGTAACTGACGGCGCTCGAAGTCCTCGGGTATGAGGGGGTAGTTGGAGGCCTTCATGCCGTATTGCATGGCTAAATAGAGCGAAGTAGGCGTTTTGCCGCTGCGACTCACGCCTACCAAAATCACGTCCGACTGCTCCAAGTCCCGGTTGCTTTGGCCGTCGTCGTGGGCCAGTGAGAAATTGATAGCCTCGATCCGTGCCTGGTATTCCTGGCTCTTGCTGGCGTCGCTAAATCGCCCGATACGGTGGTTGGAGGTGAGCTGTAGTTCCTGCTCCAGTGGGTGCACAAAAGTGCCAAACATATCGAGCAACATGCCCTGGCAATTTTCCTGTATCACTTTGAGCACTTCCATATTCACTAGCGTGCTAAAGACGATGGGGGTTTGGCCATCTTGTGTACCAGCGTGGTTTATTTGGCGCACCGCCTGATGCGCCTTGTCCACCGTGTCAATAAAGGGGAGGCGTACCGAGCGCGTGCGCACTTCAAACTGGGCCAGAATGGCTTTGCCAAAGGTCTCGGCGGTAATCCCGGTTCCGTCAGAGACAAAAAACACGCTGCGATGGGGCATAAGGCATAGCTTTTCATAGGCTGGGCGCGCACCACGCAGCACCCTCAAGCGCTCTATTGTCCAGTACGCGCCCCCAGCACATCCTGCCTAGTGGCGTGCGGGCCAACTCTACAATCAGAGCAAGCCGGACGAACGAGGCCGTGCTCAGACTCTAGAACAAGCAGAACAAAGAGTCGGTGCCCGCCTGCTCGCTTCGCCAAACCCGCCGCGTACGCGCCCTTGCCGGTTTGCCCTGTTTTTAACTTTGGAGTTCCTATGTCAGCACTATTTAACGACACCGCCTGGGTCGTTCCCTTTGAGCATTTGCGTATGAGTGACGTTGAAGCCGTGGGGGGCAAAAACGCCAGCCTGGGGGAAATGATTTCCCAATTGCCCGGCGGCGTGCAAGTTCCCGGTGGTTTTGCCACTACCGCATTTGCTTTTCGTGAGTTTTTGAAGCACCAAGACTTGGGGGGGCGAATCAGCGAGCGGCTCAAGACTTTGGATGTGGAGGACGTCCGCGCGCTGGCACATGCGGGCGCCGAGATACGCGCGATGGTGGAGGGCCAGCCGTTTCCGGCCGAACTTGAAAAGCATATTCGCGACAGTTTCGCGCAATTGGAGGCGGGAACGCCAAAAGCCTCGTTTGCAGTCCGTTCTTCCGCGACCGCCGAGGATTTGCCCGACGCCTCTTTTGCCGGCCAACAGGAGACTTTTCTCAATGTGGTGGGCATTGAAGATGTATTGCACAAAATTCGCGAGGTTTTCGCCTCTTTGTACAACGACCGGGCTATCAGCTACCGCGTGCTCAAAGGCTTTGCGCACGACAACGTAGCCCTGAGCGCAGGCGTGCAGCGCATGGTTCGCTCAGACTTGGGCGCTGCGGGTGTGATGTTTACCTTAGACACCGAGTCCGGTTTCAAAGATGTGGTGTTCATAACATCGAGCTACGGTTTGGGTGAAACCGTGGTGCAGGGCGCCGTCAACCCGGATGAGTTTTATGTGCATAAACCAATGCTGCGCGCGGGCAAGCGGGCGGTCATCCGCCGCAGTCTAGGCTCAAAGCTGCTGCAAATGGAATTTACCAGCGCTGCCGAGCAAGCCGCTGGCGCCAAATTGGTCAAGACGACCGATGTGCCCACCGAGTTACGCAACCGCTATTCGCTGACCGACGCTGACGTCGAACAACTGGCACGCTATGCCTTAATCATCGAAGACCACTATGGCCGGCCCATGGATATCGAATGGGGCAAAGACGGCGTGGACGGCCAACTCTACATACTGCAAGCGCGTCCAGAAACGGTGAAAAGCCAGGCGGGTAATTCGGTGGAATACCGCTACCAGCTCAAGGGCAAAGGTACCGTGCTGGCCGAAGGGCGAGCCATCGGGCAAAAAATCGGTACCGGTCCGGTGCGTATCGTGCACCACATCAGCGACATGGATACGGTGCAGGCGGGCGACGTATTGGTCACGGATATGACCGATCCCAACTGGGAGCCGGTGATGAAACGGGCCTCAGCCATCGTGACCAACCGGGGCGGGCGCACTTGCCACGCTGCCATCATTGCGCGCGAGTTGGGTATTCCGGCAGTCGTAGGGTGTGGCGATGCCACCGAGCGCTTAAAAGAGGGCGCGCTGGTAACCGTGGTGTGCTCCGAAGGCGATACCGGCTTTATTTACGACGGCTTGCTAGAGACCGAAGTATCTGAAGTGCAGCGCGGTGTGATGCCCAAAATTCCGGTCAAGATCATGATGAACGTGGGCAACCCGCAGCTCGCGTTTGACTTCTGCCAGCTGCCCAATGAAGGCGTGGGCCTGGCGCGGTTGGAGTTCATCATCAACAACAACATCGGCGTGCACCCCAAGGCCATACTGGACTATCCCAATGTCGATGCCGATCTAAAAAAAGCGGTGGAGTCCGTGGCGCGTGGCCATGCCTCGCCTAGGGCTTTTTATGTGGACCGGGTGGCCGATGGCGTCGCCACCATCGCGGCAGCCTTTTGGCCCAAGCCGGTGATCGTGCGCCTGTCCGATTTCAAATCCAATGAATACCGCAAGCTGATAGGCGGAAGCCGCTATGAGCCGGAAGAAGAAAACCCGATGCTGGGCTTTCGCGGCGCTGCGCGCTACGTCAGTGCCGATTTTGGCGAGGCTTTTGCCATGGAGTGCGAGGCGCTTAAGCGGGTGCGCCAAGACATGGGCCTGAGCAATGTGCAAATCATGGTGCCTTTTGTGCGTACGCTGGAGCAAGCGCGCAAAGTCACCGAGCTGCTGGCGCGTCAGGGCTTGGAGCGCGGTAAAGACGGGTTGCAACTGGTCATGATGTGCGAGATTCCCAGCAACGCGATTTTGGCTACCGAATTTTTGCAGTATTTCGATGGCTTTTCCATCGGCTCGAACGACTTGACGCAGCTCACGCTGGGTTTGGACCGGGACTCGGGCATGGAACTGTTGGCAGCTGATTTTGACGAGCGCGACCCTGCGGTGCAAGCCATGATCCGCATGTCTATCAAGGCCTGCCTTGCACAAGGCAAGTATGTGGGTATTTGCGGGCAGGGGCCTAGCGACCACCCTGACTTTGCCCGCTGGCTCGTGGACGAGGGAATCTCTTCCATTTCGCTCAATCCGGACTCGGTCATTGCCACCTGGCAGGAACTCGCGAAAGAATGAGTAGTGCGCAGGCCGCAATGCGCTGGCCGCTGCATGCGGTCTTGCTTAGCCTGTGGTTTGCGGCCTCGTTTGGCGTAGTCTTTTTCGCCCGCGACTTGGATGGGGTGGTGGCCGGTTGGCCGGTGGGCTTTTGGTTTGCTGCGCAGGGCTCGGTGCTGGTGTTTATCGGCATCGTCGTGGTGTTTGCCTGGCGCCAAAACCGGCGTGAAAGCCTGTCACCTTCCGGCGCGTCCATGCCGCGTCACTCAAGCGGCCTGCATCGCCGCTTTGCCATCTATTTGTTCGGCATATTGGCCTGCCTCATCGGCTTGGGCTTAGCCCAATACGCGGGCTTGCCCAAGCCCTGGATTGCCGGTATTTTTCTGTCCCTGACCTTGGTCTTATATGCCGCTATCGGCGTCTATGGACGTACCACCAATGTGGACCAGTATTACGTCGCCGGTAGGCGTATCCCGCCTGTTTACAACGGCATGGCCACGGCCGCCGATTGGATGAGCGCCGCCTCTTTCATCAGTTTGTCAGGAGGCCTGTATTTGCAAGGTTTTTCCGGTATGGGTGACCAACCCGGTGGCCTGGCCTATGTCTTGGGCTGGACCGGCGGCTTTTGCTTATTGGCCTTGCTGGTGGCCCCGTATTTGCGTCAATGCAATATTTACACCTTACCGGACTTTTTTGCCCTGCGTTTTGGCGGCAAATGGCCGCGCCGGATTGCCGCTCTGGCGGCTATCTTGTGTTCGTTTACCTATGTGGTGGCGCAGATTTACGGTGTCGGCCTCATCACCTCGCGCTTGACTGGCTTACATTTTGAGATTGGCATTTTGCTGGGCCTGGGCGGCGTGCTGGTTTGTTCTTTTTTGGGTGGCATGCGCGCGGTGACCTGGACGCAAGCGACGCAATACGTCTTACTGATACTGGCTTTTTTATTGCCGGTCAGTTGGCTGTCTTACCAGCAAACTGGCAACCCGGTTGCCGCCGTCGCTTACGGCCAGCAGCTGGCCAAAATAACTGCCTTGGAGGCGCAAATACAGGCTTCACCGTCCGAGGCCGAAGTCATTGCCCTGTACGTAGATCGTTCCCAGAATTTGCGGTTGAAGTTGCAGGATGTAGATGCAACGCTGAAGGCCGAGCGCCTGGCGTTGCGCGCGCAAATCCAGGCTTTGGGTGAGGCGCCGGCTCAGCAGGCGGCCGTGGGCCGTTTGCGCAAAGAGCTTGCCGCCTTGCCAAAAGATGCGCAGGCTGCGCGCGTGCAATGGAGCCGACAGCTTGCAGAGTACGCGGACCGCGCCCATACTTTATCAGGCCTCAATCCTCATACGCGCGCCTTCGCGGGGGATCCCCATGGCAACGCGCAGGAAGTTGCGGTTTTTAATAGCTCCCGAGCCAATTTTCTGGCACTGATGTTTTGCCTGATGGTGGGCACTGCGGGCTTACCGCATTTGCTGACCCGATTTTTTACGACGCCTACCGTCAGCGAGGCGCGCACCTCCGTGGCCTGGTCATTAGTGTTTATTGCGCTCCTTTATTTGTGTGCGCCCGCACTGGCGGTTTTGGTGAAGTACGAGGTGATGGCCCATTTGGTGGGGCAGCCGTTTGATGCACTTCCGGCCTGGATGGCGCAGTGGTCCAAGGATCCCAGCCTTTTGTCGTTTTCCGACGTCAATGGTGACGGAATCTTGCAATTTGCCGAACTCCATGTGGGGGCCGACCTGATCATGCTCGCAAGCCCGGAAATCGGCGGTTTGCCCTATGTATTTTCCGTTTTGGTGGCCGCAGGGGGCTTGGCGGCGGCTTTGTCCACAGCGGACGGATTGCTGCTGACGATCGGCAACGCACTGGCACATGACCTTGCATTTGAAGGCGAAACCGACCCGGTTAAAGCCATGCGAACCGTCATGTGGTCGAAGTTTGCGCTATTGGTGGTCGCCTTGATCGCCGCTTATGCCGCGGCGCAGCGCCCGGCGGGCATTTTGTACTTGGTTGCGGCCTCTTTTTCGCTGGCGGGTGCTGGACTCGTACCGGCGATGGTGCTGGGTATTTTTTGGCGTGGCACTACCCGCGCGGGCGTGGTCGGGGGCATGTTGACCGGCCTGGGCGTCACCCTGTACTACATGCTGACCAACCTTTCCGTTTTCCATGATGCCCTGGAACTTGGTCCGGTCGGTGGCCTTTGGTGGGGTATTCAGCCGGTTTCAGCGGGTGTTTTCGGGGTGCCAGCCGGCTTTGTCGCCACCCTGGTGATTAGCGCCCTGACAGGGCATAAGGGTCGCCTGGCTAAGGATTTGCCTGCCTGAGCGGCCACTGAAATTGGAAGTACCCCGCGCGCCAGATGGGGTTGACGCCACTACCCTCTGTTTCCGGGCCAAGTCCCGCCAGGCAGGCCGGGCTATAATCGAAGGCTTTTCGCCTTGCTGCACCCCGATTAGACGCCGGGGGTAGCTTTTTCCGGTTCCGTCAAAGGGCCATCCATAAGGAGTATCCATGCGTCATTACGAAATCATTCTCATGATCCATCCGGATCAGAGCGAGCAAGTTCCAGCCATGCTGGAGCGTTACAAGGGCATGATCACCGCTGGCGGTGGCAAAGTGCACCGCGTTGAAGACTGGGGCCGTCGTCAGATGGTCTACATGATCAACAAGCTGGCCAAAGCCCATTACCT
>CANFJQ010000028.1 GCA_947447615.1 Comamonadaceae bacterium | reverse complement strand
TGCATGCCACTGGCAGCGCGGGCACGCAAGCGGGCCTGGTAGTGGGCATGGAAGGTGCGCGCACCCAAATTCCGGTGCTGGGCATAGGCGTGCGCGCGCCGCGCCAACCGCAAGAGGAAAAAGTGTTTGCGCTGGCGCAGCAAACCGCCGAGCTGCTGGGCGTGCCTGGCGCGGTGCAGCGCGAACACGTGGTCGCCAACTGCGATTACATCGGCGAGGGTTATGGCATCCCCACGCCGGGCATGATGGAGGCAGTGACCATACTGGCACAGCTCGAAGGCATCTTGCTGGACCCGGTGTATTCGGGCAAGGGCATGGCCGGTTTAATCGACCTGATCCGCAAAGGGCATTACCGCAAAGACCAGAATATTGTGTTTTTGCACACTGGTGGCTCGGTCGGCTTGTTTGGCTACCAACACGCTTTCCCCTACCCCACATGAGCGCCACCGCCGCCATCGCCACCATGACCGCTGCCCATAAGGCCATATACGTGAGGCGCGCCTTGCTGAACCTGAAGGGCGCATGCACGTTGCGCCATACGGCCGTGCACGCGGAGCGCGCATGATCGGCGTGCTCGGCGGCATGGGCCCGTTGGCGACGGTGGATTTTTTCGCCAAAGTGGTGGCGGCCACACCAGCAAAAGACGACGCCGGCCATGTGCCTTTGCTTATCCACAGCGACCCGCGTATTCCGGGTCGGCCTGCCGCGCTGTTGCATGGCGGTCCCTCGCCCCTGCCAGCGCTGATCGCTGCGCGCGACCGGCTGATTGCCGCCGGTGCGCAAGGCCTGGTGATGGCGTGCAACACCGCGCATTACTGGCATGCCGCCTTGCGCGAGGGCTGCGCGCTGCCCTTTCCTTCGATCGTCGATGTGGCCTGCGACGCAGCCTTGCTGCGCTTTGGCGCAGGCGCGCGTATCGGCCTGGTCGCCACGCGCGCCACGCTGGCTACCGGCTTGTTTAACAGCGCCTTGCAAAGCCGGGGCCTTAGCTGGGTGGCGACACGCCAGAGCGCTTTGGATGACTGGGTGTTGCCCGCGATTGCCATGGTCAAGGCTGGCAAAACGGCGCAAGCCGGGCCGATGCTGGCGCAAGCGATTACACAAATGCAGTCTGATGGCGCCAACGGCATCATCTTGGCGTGCACCGAAGCGCCTATGGCCTTGGAGCACGCGAACCCTGCCGTACAGGACATTTGTTTGGATAGTACCCAAGCGCTGGCACAGGCCACTGTCGCGATGTGGCAGCAGCTTCAAAACCAAACCCACAAGGACGTGCGCCATGTCTGACAACAGCCCCCAGCACGTGCGCATGCAGCTCGACCTGACGTGGCAGGAAGCCGTACCGCCCGCTGGTGTGCAAGCCGCACTGGCTTTGATGGAAAGCGGCAAGATGCACCGCTACGGCGAGACCGGCGCCAAGCCCGGCGAAGCCGCGGCTTTGGAAGCGCAGTTCGCCGCCGAACTAGGCACGCCTTATTGCGTGGCGATGAATTCCTGCGGCTCGACCATGTTTGCCGCGCTGCGCTGCAGTGGCGTGCGACCGGGCGACAAAGTACTCAGCAACTGCTTTACCTTAGCGCCCGTGCCCGGCGCCATTGCGCATGCAGGTGCATTACCGGTGCTGGTGGATGTGACCGAGGACTTGTTGATCGATCTGGAAGACCTGCGGCGCAAAGCCGCGCAGAGCGGCGCCAAGACATTGTTGCTTTCGCATATGCGCGGCCATATTTGCGACATGGATGCTTTGACAGCCATTTGCCGCGAATTTGGCATTGCGTTGATAGAAGACTGCGCGCATACCATGGGCGCTTCTTGGAACGGCAAAGCCACCGGCACCTGGGGCGTGGCGGGCTGCTTTAGCCTGCAAAGCTATAAGCACGCCAATAGCGGCGAAGGCGGTTTGCTGGTCACGGCCGATGCCGACCTGGCGGCACAAGCGGTGCTGCTGTCGGGCAGCTACATGCTTTATACGTCGCATGTGGCGCGGCCCGGCCCGGAGGTGTTTGAACGCTGGAAGTACCACACGCCCAACTTCAGCCTGCGCATGAGCAATTTGCCCGCCGCGCTGGCGCGGGCCCAGTTAGGCGAGGTGCTGCAAGAGCGCTGCCAGCGCTGGAACCAGCGCTATGGGTGGTTAGCAGGGGCGCTGGAAGGCACAGCGCATGTGCGCCTGCCCCATCGCCCGCCCCAAGAGCAGTTTGTAGCTAGTTCCTTCCAGTTTTTACTGCGCGACATGACACGCGCGCAAATGCAGGCGGTCATCGCTGCTTGCGCGGAGCAAGGCCTACACATCAAATGGTTTGGCGCTGATGAGCCTGTGGGTTTCACCAGTGTATGGACGCACTGGCGATACTTCGGCCAAGCGCAAGATTTACCGCAGGCGCAAGCGGTGCTAGGCGCTCTGTGCGATCTGCGCCTCCCGCTTTCGCTGACCCAGGCCGATTGCCTGGGCATTGCGCACACAATACGAGCGGCTGTAAAAAGCGTGTTTTCGTAGGACCATGCCCTGCATGGATTTTTTTTACAAAAGGAGACTTACATGAAATTGCAAAAACGCCAATTACTGGCACTTGCCGCAGGCCTAAGCCTGTGGGGTGGCGCTGCACTAGCCCAGCAAAAAGAGGTGACCTTTGCGCACCAGGACATGCTGGTGCCCTTCCAGGCGGTCATCGAATCGGGTGAGCTAGAAAAAGCCACCGGCTACAAAATCAACTGGCGCATGTTTGGCGGTGGCGGCGACGTCATCAAGGCCATGGCATCGGGTGATGTGCAAATTGGCCAGGTGGGCTCCAGCCCCCTGACCGCTGCGGTCACCCAAGGCCAGGACATCAAACTGTTTTGGATTTTGGACGACATCGCCGACGCCGAAGCGCTGATTGCGCGCAATGGCAGCAACGTCAATTCGGTCAAAGATCTCAAAGGCAAAAAAGTCGCCACGCCTTTTGTGTCCACCGCACACTACCAGCTGATGGCGGCGATGAAACTCGAAGGCCTATCGGCGAAAGACGTGAACGTGCTGAATTTGCGCCCACCGGAAATTGCAGCGGCCTGGGAGCGTGGCGATATTGACGCCGCTTTCATCTGGGACCCGGTGCTCTCCAAAATCAAGAGCAACGGCAAGTCGATTGCCAGCTCGGGCTCCATCGGCCAAAAAGGCTACCCCACGTTTGACGGTATTGCAGTGAACACCAAATGGGCTGCAGAAAACGAGGCCTTTATGGTGGCGCTGGTGAAAGCCTTGAACAAGGCCGACAGCGAGTACCGCGCCAACAAAGCTTCTTGGACGCCAGACACGCCGCAAGTCAAAGCGATTGCCCGCGTAACCAAAGCCGATGTGAAAGACGTGCCCGCCGCTATGGCGCTATATGTCTTCCCCACTGCGGCTGAGCAACTTGGCCCCAAATGGCTGGGCGGCGGCGCTGCCAAAGCGATGGCCGAGACGGCAGTGTTCCTGAAAGAGCAAGGGCGTATCCAGGAAATCAAACCTGACTACAAAGTGTTTGTGACCGATGTGTATGCAAGAAAAGCCGCTAACTAAAGCAGCGATTGCTTAAGTGAAAACCCCCGCCACTGTGCGGGGGTTTTTTTATGTCAGGGCATGCTGATGTTCCAAAAAAACTGCTTGTACCCGTCACCTCGCATCGCTTTGGATCTTTGCACCCACCAAAACATCTGCATTGCGAATGCATGCCTTATCGTTTGTACCGATTTTTTAATAAAAATTGATAGAAATATTTTAAAACTGATTTTATGAATTAATCATTAATTTCACAAATACTATTAAATCTTAGTCATTAACATATAAATTAAATAATTAAAATTTAATTTGTTTAGATGACTATTTCCTATATGATTTATTTAATTCGCATTTAACTAGATTTTTAAAGCGAAAGACTCATGGGCAACGGATGTATTTAGCACACGTTTAAGGAATCTCAATTACCTATGGCTTTGTCAAATCCGACGCAACCGCAACGCCAACGCCCAGCCTCCGATGGACTGTCTTTGCTTGATCGCGCCAAGGCGCGTCTGACTTTGCGCGATTTGGGCCGCAAAGAAATTTTGCTCATAAATCTCATGTTCGGCTTGCTGGCACTGCTAGTTTTTTCTGCGCTGCCGGGGGGGCCGTTTGACAAGGCTATGCTGGTGCCGATGGTGGTGGTGTTCTTGGTATTGTTTGCTGCCACCCTGCTTTTCGACAATACGGATTGGACGGCACACATCATGCTGTGCAGCGCGTTCGGGGCCTTAGCCTGGGCGATTTATTGCTCAGGCGCCATCAATTCGCCCTTTATGGTGTGGATGCACATTACGCCCCTCGTTGCGCTATTAACACTTGGGATGCGCTGGGCGATCGTCTGGGTGGCCCTGACCTTGCTGCACAACCTTGCGCAATACATAGCCGTGAGTCAAGGCTGGGTCAGCGGGGAAGTTCCCAAAGAAATGATTCCGATTCCAGTAGCTGTCAGTCTCAATCTGCACATCGTTTTTTACCTGGTTCTGGCGGTCATTTTGTACGATGCTTTTTATGGCATGAAGAAGCGCCGCCTGCAGCATCGCACCCAGGACTTGGAAGACATACGCCATGCTTTACGCAAGGCGAAAGTCGATAAAGATTTGTTTGTGGCGTCCATGGGCCATGAGCTGCGCACCCCCATGAATGCCATCATGGGCCTGAACAGCATCTTGCTCGACGAGATGAGCGGGCAGGCCGACTTTGCCAGTGCAGCCTTGCACATCCGCGAATCGGCCACGCAAATGCTGGGGGTTGTCAACAATATCCTCGATATCGCCCAGTTAGAGGCCGACCGACTGAGCTTTCACTCCGCACCTTGCCCCCTGCGCGCCACCCTGGATGCCTGCATTGAACCTTTCTACCGCCGTGCGGTGCTCAAAGGTCTCAGTTTTGAAAGCACAATTGAAGCGGGCCCCGACCTCTGGGTTATGACCGACCACCAGCGCTTGGCGCAAGTGATCGCTAGTCTGCTGGATAACGCGGTGAAATTCACCGACCACGGGGGTATTGAGATTCGGGTCAGTCGCACGGATATTACGACCAGGGTAGAGGTCTATGACACCGGCTGCGGCATCCAAGCCCAGGACAAGCAAGCCATCTTCGATCGATTTGCCCACGGTTTTGAAACCACGCGCAGCGCATTGACCGGTGCGGGCTTAAGCCTCGCCTTATGCCGATACATCGTAATCAACCAAGGGGGGAACATGGCGCTAGGGGCCAAGGATGCACCCGGTACCTTGATATGGTTTGAATGGCCTATGGAGAACTGCGCGCCTGTAGTTGAAGCGTCCATCGCAGCTACGCGGGCCACTTGCGAGACGCCCAACCCATCTTGGCGTTTTTTGGCCGTCGATGACCACCCTATGAATTTGACCGTGGTGGAATTGAGCTTGCAACGTTTATGGCCACAAGCCAAGGTCGATAAAGCCAGCAGCGGCAAGCAAGCGCTTGCGTGTTTAGCAGTAACACACTACGACGCGGTGCTCATGGATGTGCTGATGCCGGACATGGATGGCATGGAAACCACACGGCGTATCCGTGCCAGCGCCGATGCACGCATACAGAATGTTCCGGTGCTGGGCTTGACCGCTTACCACCAAGGCGATACCTTGGCCAAATGCCTGGCTGCGGGTATGCAGGCGGTACTGACCAAGCCTATCGAGTCTGGACAATTGCGCGCCCAGCTGGAGCGGCTGCTTGGACAGGCGGCGGTAGTATGAGCCTAGACACCTTGGCCAGCGAGTGGTTCGTGCAACGCGCCCGTGCCGTGGGCGGCACAGAGCGGTTTTTGGGTTATGTGTTTTTTTCGGTCATTGTTGCGGCCAGTGCGCTCGTGGCGGCCAGTTCAGGCGAACGTGGAGTAGCGCTCAGCAATGGTGTCAGTAGCGTAGCTTACTTATTGGTATTGTTTAAGTACTACCGCGGCTGGTCTATGAAGCGAACCTGCCAATGGACATCGCTTGTTGCAGCGCTACCCTTGTTTTTTGAAAGCTGGCAAAGCGGCGGCATTTACGCCAGCACCTTGTCCTGGTTCACCGTCGTCATCATGGCGAACTATTTTTTGGTGGGTCGCCGTGCCGGACTGATATGGACTGCGATTGCAATCGGCATATTCCTGGCGCAATCCCAGTTGTCGCGTAGCAATGTGGAATCAATACCCCCTACTGATTCTTCGGTGGCCCTGACCGCACTGATTGACTACAGCGCGTCCATGTTTCTGGTCATTATGGTGCTGATGTACTACCACCAAGGTAACGTGGTGCTTTACCGAAAGCTCAAAATTCGCCAAAACAAGTTGCAGCGACAACGCGAAGAACTAGAGCACACGCTGTCCATCCGAGGACGCTTTATGGCATCGCTCAACCATACCTTGCGCAACCCCTTAAACGCCATACTAGGTCTGAACAGCTTCCTGCTGTCCAACGTGCAAGGCAAGCCTCGCTCGGCCATGGTACTGGAGCATACGCGGCAAGCAGCGGACCATTTGATGGGGCTGATTAATGAGACGCTGGACCATACCAACGAGCAAAGCGGCCCAGTTCGTGTACGTCTGGAGACGGTGGATCTGCACCAGGCGCTGCGCAATGCATTTGCCTTGTTCGAGCCGCGCATGGCCAACGCCGGCTTGGCGTGCGCTTGCGACATTGACGAGAAACTTCCCCAGTGGGTGCTAACGGACCGACACCGCTTGACACAAATTTTGGTCAATCTACTTGGTAATGCCGCCAAATTCACGACCCAGGGCAGCATCCGCTTGCGGGCAGAGTCAGGGCCTGGTAATCGCCTTGTTTTTTCGGTCATAGACACCGGTATCGGCATTGCGCTGGAAGACCAGCGTAAATTGTTTGAACGCTTTAGCCAGGCCAATGCCGACATCCGCAGCCGCTTTGGCGGCTCGGGGCTGGGCCTAACGATCTCCCTGGAACTAGCCAAGCTGCTGGGCGGCAGCATGGGTTTTGAAAGCACCCCGGGCCTGGGTTCGCGCTTTTGGCTAGAACTACCGGCCCAGCAAACCAGTGCCCCCGCCATAACCGCCGTCCCCAATACAACACCCTTGCACAGTGGCGACAAAGCGTGGCGCTTTCTGTTGGTGGACGACCATCAGGTCAACCGCTTTTTACTGCGCCGCGTATTGCTGCACAGGTGGCCTCAAGCCCGCCTAGAGGAAGCGCATGACGGCCTGCAAGCCTTGCGCGCCTGCCAGGAGCAAGACTTCGACCTCATCCTAATGGACCTGGTGATGCCGCAGCTAGACGGTGCCGAGGCCACCCGGGCGCTGCGCGCCTCTGCCAACGCGCGGGCGCAAAGGGTTCCCGTCATCGGCCTGACCGCCAACGTGCACCCACCTGACCTGGCCAAGTTCAAGGCCGCCGGCCTGGACGCCTTGATGCTCAAGCCTTTTGACTCTGCTGCACTGTACGCACAGATCGAAACGCTGCTGGCGGCAAGCCCTGCCGCGCACTGAAACCCCTCAGGCCTTGCACCGGCCTCCAAGTAAATTTGACCCAATCCGAATCGGATCCCGATTTTTTGGCGAAAATCTCTGCGCCTGATTAGCAAAATGTTGGACTAGCCCCTGGCCGGTTGCGGCTTCATGACCCGGCATTGCGTTTTTCTCGCACGGGTCACGCCTATCAGCGGTGCAATTGCAGGGGGCGCCGCAGCCAGTCACTTCACCGCGACTTACAGGTCTATTTTTGAATCTACTTGATCGCCTCAATCTCAAGCTCGATGCCCGGTCCGCCCTGGACCGGCGCGCACTGCTACTCACTGCCTTAGGCATCGGCTGCGCCAACACGCTGTTGTTTTACTGGCTGCCGTGGTCAGGGTTTGATCGCAACTTGAATCTGCTGGGCTTTGTAGTCTTCCTGTTTCTCGCTGGCATGGTGTGGTTTTTCAACACACTCAATTTTGCCGCCCACGGCCTTATCGCCCTGGCCTTTGGCATTTTGGTACCGATGGTCAGCCAAACCGGCGGTATCAACTCGCCCAATATGGTCTGGATGCCGGTCTTATCCATGGCAGCCCTTCTCTTGATCCATGTGCGCTGGTCGCTGATCTGGCTAGGCATTATCCTGGTGCATAACGCTTATCAATTTGTGGCGGTGCAGCAAGGTTGGATCAGTGGCGTGGTCAACCCGCAAACCATGCCTTTGGATTCGGCGCTGCTGGCCAAGCTCAATATCCTGTTTTTTTTGATGTTGGCGCTGGGTATCTACGATTTGCAATACCGCAAAAAAATGCACGCGGTGAGTCTGCGCAATGCCGAACTGGAAGACACCCAAGCCGCCTTAGTGGACGCGCAAAACCACAAAGACGAATTCATCGCCTCGGTAGGACATGAACTGCGCACGCCGATGAACGCCATCCTGGGCCTTAACGGCGTACTGCTGGACGAATTGGCAAGCGACCGCCAACAGTTCGAAGCGGCGCAGCACATTCGTGATGCGACCAGCCAGTTGCTGCGGGTGGTCAACGATATATTGGACATTTCCCAGCTGGAGGCCGGACGGTTGGCCTTGCACAATGCACCGTTTGCGTTGGCCCATGCGCTCATGAGCAGCGTCAGTCCTTACGTGGCTAGGGCGCATGCCAAAGGACTGCCGCTGGCCTTGACACTGGATGTGCCGCCGACCACTTGGGTGCTAGCCGACCGCCAGCGCCTTACCCAAGTGATTCACCATTTGCTGGATAACGCTGTCAAGTTCACCCCAACAGGAAAAATAGACGTACGCGCCTTCTATGCCGATGGCTGCTTGCGCTTTGAAGTCGAGGACACCGGGCCGGGTATTGCACCTGCGGCTTTTGAATCTTTGTTCAACCGATTTTCCAATGCCAGCTTGGATACCCGGCGCGCTAGCGGCGGCGCCGGGCTGGGGCTGGCGGTCAGCCACCGCGTAGTCAAGCATGCAGGTGGCCGCATAGCGGCTCAAACCAACAGGGACACAGGCGCTTTGTTGTGGTTTGTGTGGCCGATGCCGCTGCACGCGAGTGTCGCGGCGGTACAGGACCCTCCCCTGGCAAGCGGCGGCCAGGCCCGACACTTTCTCATTGTGGATGACCACCCGATGAACCAAATGGTGGTGCAATTATTGCTGCGCAAGCTCTGGCCCGATTGCCAGGTCGCCGTAGCCCAGACTGGTCAAAATGCATTACAAATGCTGGAAGCATCGCCCTGCGATCTGGTACTGATGGATTTGTATATGCCGGGCATGGATGGCATCGAAACTACACGGCGGCTGCGCGAGCATCCAGATGCCAAGCTTCGCGCGATGCCGGTGGTCGGCCTTACTGCCAATAATTTGGCCAGTGATACACAGCGCTGCTTGGATGCTGGTATGCATTGCGTCGTACTCAAGCCGATTGACCAGTCGCTGTTTTTTGACGCGGTCTCCAACGCCATTGACGAGGCGGGGCGGGCATGAAGCAGATTCGCAATTCTTTCAATGTTTGGCTGGCGCGCGTGTTAGGCAATGAAGATGCGCGCCGCCTATTTGGGTATTTGGCCTTGTCGCTGGCAACCCTCTCTGCACTGCTGGCTGCCACCACTACACCTTTGCTGATGGTGCAATTAACTAGCAGCGTCACCACGTTGCTGTGGCTGTTGTTGCTGATCGCGTTTTACCGCGGTATTTCCACCGTCGCTACCTGCCACTGGGGTTGCCTCATTTCGCTAATCGAGAACAACGTCACCGCTTGGTATTCCGGCGGTGTCTACAGCAGCGTGCTGGGCTGGATGGGCGTGCTGGTACTGGCCAGTTATTTCGTGGTCGGACGCAAGGCCGCAGTTTTTTGGGTCATCGTCAGCATTAGCGTGCACAGCCTGCAAGCC
Organism: Comamonadaceae bacterium; assembly: GCA_947447615.1. Taxonomy (GTDB): domain Bacteria; phylum Pseudomonadota; class Gammaproteobacteria; order Burkholderiales; family Burkholderiaceae_C; genus Allorhodoferax. Next base: position 16,834 of record CANFJQ010000028.1, on the reverse strand, counting down.
TTTGGCGCGCAATGGCTGGATATCGGGCCGGTAGTGGTCGGCATGACGGCTGATCAAGCAGGTACCTCGCTAGCCGACTATTCACTGATATTTTTAATCACCGTGCTGGTGATGTTGTTCTACCACCGCAATGACGCGCAAGCTTTTGAGGAATTGCTACGCCGCCAAGGCGAGTTGCAATCCAAACGCGAAGATTTGGAGCGTGAACTGGGCGCACGCGACCGCTTTATCGCCTCGGTGAGTCATGAGCTACGAACGCCCATGAATGCGATTTTGGGGCTGAACAGCTACTTGAAGACGGTGGTGACGGACAAACCCGGCGCCATGATGGTACTAGACCACACCAGCCAGGCGGCAGACCATCTGATGACCATCATCAACGATGTGTTGGACTACACCCAATTCAAGTCTGGGCAGCTGCAACCGCATATCGAGCAGGTACAACTGCACACCGTGCTGCAATCGGCTTTTGGCTTGTTTAAGCCACGTATCGCTTCAAGTAATTTGCGTTACGCGCTTGAAATCGCCGGCGATGTACCCCAGTGGATGCACACCGACAAACACCGGTTAACGCAAATTTTGGTCAACTTGCTGGGTAATGCGATTAAATTCACCGAGTCCGGTCAGGTGCTGCTGCAAGTAAGTCGCCAGACTCCAGACCTGATCCGTTTTACGGTCCAGGACACTGGCATTGGTATTTCGGAACAAGACCAACAGCGCCTGTTCAGTCGCTTTTCGCAGGCCAACCCCAGTATCCAAAAGCGTTTTGGCGGCTCCGGCCTGGGACTACTGATCTCACAGCGTCTGGTACAGCTTTTGGGTGGCAGCATGGGCTTTGAAAGCCAGGCGGGGCGCGGCTCCACTTTCTGGTTCACGCTGCCGCTGACCGCACAAAGCCCGGCAAATGCCGAGCGATCCACCCACGCGCCGCTTCCGTCCAGCCAGGCCAGTCCTTGGCGGCTACTCATCGTGGACGACCATCCCATCAACCGCCTGCTGCTGCGCCAGGTATTGCTGAGCCATTGGCCGGGTGCCACAGTGCATGAGGCGGTTGACGGGCATCAAGCGATTGCCCTGGTCCAGCAACATGCGCTGGACCTGGTGTTAATGGACATGGTGATGGTGGGCATGGACGGCATAGAAGCCACGCAAGCCATCCGCGCCACGCCGGCAGGAATTGGCCTACCTATTCTGGGCTTGACTGCCAACATCCACCCCCCAGACCTCGCAAGCTTCAAGGCCGCCGGGCTGGACGACATCATGCTCAAGCCGTTTGAACGCACGCAGCTGCTCGAAAAACTGGAAACCATGCTGGCCGCGCGCCTGCTGCGGTCCTAGTTCGGCTTCGCCATCCGCGGCGTCAAGCGGCACCTAGCGCCATCTTTGGCCCTCAAGGCCATAGCCAGCCTGGAACACGCTGTCTCATTTTTTCGCGGTTCCTTTTATATTGATAAATTTTTGATAATTTTTGTTAATATTTAAATATTTGCTTGTTTATTGGTATAAGATTTCCACACGCGATGCAATTTGGCGCCAGGCCCAGGCAGCCCATCGCCAAGAGCCACTTTCCTTTCCCAAATGCTTAAGCTTTTCAGCCGATCGCCATCTATGCAGACCCATAACGGCCTGGCGCTCGAAAAAAGCACAATGGTTATCGTGACGCTATGCGCAGGCAGCCTGAATGCTTTGTTTGCGGCCATCGCGATTCCTCATCCGCTCATTAACCAACTAGCAACCATGGCTTTACCCATCTACCTGCTGCTGGGGGCGTTAGTGTGGAGTTTGGGTGCGGTCGTTTTTGCAGCCCATGCCATGATTGTTTGCACGTTTTGCATTTTTGCGACGCTCATCAGCCAAACGGGCGGCATCAATTCACCGGCAGTGGTTTGGATGCCCATAGTGTCCGTTGCCGCGCTGCTCTTGATTAATTTGCGCTGGTCGATAGTGTGGATGGGGCTTATCGTGGCACACAACCTAATCCAGTTTGTCGCGGCACAACAACACTGGATTCATGGTCAAGTAGATGCCAGCGTGATTACAGAAGTTTCCGCATTTTGGGTGCGTGTCAACGTACTCATTTTCATGATGCTGGCACTGGTTTTGTATGAGGCTCTGTTCCGCCGCAACATGCAGACTCTGGCCTTGCGCAATGCCGATCTGGAATCCTTGCAGACAGCCAAGCGCGACGCCCAGCACCATATTGATGCACTGATTTTTTCACTCGGACAGCACTTGCGCGCCCCTGTCCAAAAAATTGCTACGCTGCAGCGCGATTTGCAACTGTCCGCACCCCAGGGGCTTGGCGTCGCGTCACAGCAGATTCAGGGTGTGGCCCAGCACATCGTAGAACTGGTCAACCAGGTGCTCGATATTGCCCAATACGAGACAAACCGCCTGGTGCTGAGGTCTGCGCCTTTTTGTGTACAGGACGCTGTTTCTGAAGCGGTGCGCATGCCAGCCGCTAAGGACACCGAGCGAGCTGCGGCGCCGATAGCGCCGATACAAGTCCGCGCGCAAGCACCCTTGTGGGTGATGGGTGACGGGCCTCGCTTTACGCAGGTGCTGCGCTATGCGCTGAACCAAGCCCGGCTCCACGCAGCAGGCCGCATCATGCGCGTGTCGGCAGACATGCAGGAAGGCGTCCTGCATGTGCATGTGCAATTTGTTTCGGGCAATGCAAGTGGCTCCCCCAGACAAATTTTCACTCAAGAATCCGATGGCGAAAATCCGGCAAGCGTTTACGGTTCCCACGCGCAGGACTGGGAACATGCCCAGTGTGAGCGCCTCCTGGCCTTGGCGGGTGCGACGCTCAGCAAGGTGACGGATGGTGATTTGACTAGCTGCATGGACCTGTACTGGCCGGCCCAGGTATGCGATGCCCCAGCAGAGGACACTCAATCCCAGGTGACGCCTGAGAATAAGCCATGGCGCCTGCTACTAGTAGATGACCAGCCCAAGCGGCTGGCCGAACTGCAGTCTATGGTGCGCCGCCATTGGCCAGGCGCAGTGCTGGGCCAGTCCGACAGCGGCGAAAGCGCGCTGCTGCAAATGGAGTTTGCGCATTACGACCTGGTGCTGATGGCACTGCACATGCAAGCGGTGGACGGACCAGAAACCGTGCGCCGTATGCGCCAGCACCACAAACCCGAAGTACGGGAAATGCCCGTCATTGCTCTGTGTGACAAGGCGTTTGCACACCAGCGCCAGCGCTACCTGGCAGCAGGCATTCAGTGGCTGCTGTTCCGCCCCTTGGAGGAGGAGCAACTGGCGCGATTGATTCAATTGCACCTACCAGAGGAAGTAATTTGATGCCCCGTAGGCTCGCAAACTTGGCAAGTGGCATGCGACGGCGTTTGCCTGTGCCCAACCAGCAGCGGTTTTTCGCTTACTTTGCTCTAGGGATGGCTTTTATTACGGGCGTCGTCACGGCAATGACTTCCCCTATTTCTATGGTGGCCAGCGCTAATGCCGCGGTCGCATGTTGCTGGGCTATTCTGATGCTCGCATTGCGCTTGGGTTTGAGCACTGCAGCGGCATGCCAAATCGCCACCAGTATTGCTTGCTTAGAGATCTTTGTGGTGGCCTGGTATTCAGGCGGCATTTATTCCAGCGCCTTGGCCTGGACGGCCGTGCTGATCACTGCCAATTACTTTATTTTGGGAGCGCGCGCAGCACTTTTCTGGTTGGCGATTATTCTTGTTGGCCATGCGCTCGTGGTTTTCTCAGACCTTTTGCTGGGTATTACACCTGATATACAAAGTGTTTCACTGGGGCAAGGCGCAACTTCGCTTCTGGACAATTCCTTGGTATTTATCGTCATCATGCTCGTGACTTTTTTTTACCGCGAATCCGACATCAAAGCATTTAGGGAATTGCGGACCCAGCAGCAGGATTTGCAGGAGCAGCGTGCGCAGTTGGAGCGCACCATGGCCGCGCGTGACCAGTTCATCGCAGCGATTAACCACGAGGTCAAGAAACCGTTGCACGCCATCGCTGAACTCAGCGAGTCCCTGCTTCAGCAAACGCAACATCCGCCAGACGTCTGCATGGTGCTGGAACACAGTACCGCATCCGCACGCCAAGTGAGCGCAACCGTCGCTGACTTACTGGACTACACCCGCGTGCAATCAGGGCAATTGCAAGTGCGCATAGAACCTCTGCAACTTACCGTGGAGCTGCATGCGGCCTACGCCATCTTGCAAGCGCAAAAGAAAAGCCCGGGTGTTCGCTGTGCCTTAGAGATTGACAGTGCCCTACTGGCGCCATTGCACAGTGACAAAACGCTGCTAGCGCTTAGCTTGCAAAAGTTGCTGGACAACGCCTGCCGTTTTACCCAAAGCGGCCACATTACCTTGGCCGCGCACCGCAGTGGCAACGATGCCGTCATCCTCTCGGTGGAAGACAGCGGCGCGGGCATGAGTCCGGCAGAGCAGGATCGCGTAGCCCACACCTTGCGCAATGGTGCGCCCGCGCCGCGCACAGGGCAGCAAGGCGCTGGCCTGGGGCTGCTGGTGGTGCAAGGTGTAGTGCAACTACTAGGCGGAACTCTGGGTTTTGAAAGTGCCCCCTACCGGGGCACGCGCTTTTGGATCCGGTTGCCGCTACAAAATGATGCATCACTTCGGGAAGCTAGGGTCGTGGGAAATCCTTAAAGCGTCGGCGCTGTGGCGCCGACACGCGGCTTTAAAGGCACCTTACTGCACCAGCGCGACCGCCTGATCTACAAAGCGATAGACCTCGGCCGGCGTAATGCCGTTAGGCCCTTTGGTTTTTTTGTCACGGGTTTGGCCGGTGCGCACGACCACCAGTTCGAGCGAGGGCACCACAATGACGTACTGGCCTTGGTGGCCTTGCAAGAAATAAAATGGGTGTTTGTAAGTCCAATCCATCCACAAGGAATGCCCGTAGTAGGGCTGCAAATCGGGCTTGCGGATGCGCTCGACAAAAGTCTTGTCCAGCAAGGGCTGGCCATTCCATTGCCCGTCTTGCAGCAGCAACTGGCCGAACTTGGCAAAGTCGCGGGCGGTGGCAAAAATGCAGCAATAGGTGCGCTCCATGCCGCCTTGGCTGCCGTCGCGGTCCAGGGTGTATATCGCTTCGCTTTCCATGCCCATCGGCACCCATAGGCTTCGCGACAAATGCCCGCTAATCGTCAGGTCTGGCTCCTTGGCTTGCAAGGCGCGCTTGAGAAAAACACCCAGTAGCTGGGTGCTGCCGCTGCTGTATTCGTATTCAGTGCCCGGTTCACGTTCAAAGCCCTGGCGCAAGACCAGTTTTTCGGCGTCTTGGCCATAGTAAAGGTCGGTGGTGATATTGAGCGGCAGGTAGTAGTTTTCGGTCCAGTCGTGGCCGGACTTCATGCTCGATAACTGCGAAATCGTGGCTTTTTGGCCGCGCGGGTCTTGCGCGTATTCGGGCAGGCGCTCGGTCAGCGGCGCGTCAAAGCTGCTGATAAAGCCCTGCTCCACCGCTTTGTGTACCTGCAAGGTGGTAATCGTTTTCGCCATGGAGAAGGAATTGGTGCGGCTTTGGGCGGAATATGCGCCGAAATACTGTTCATGCACCAGTGCGCCTTTTTGCGCCACCAAAAAGCCCGCCGTGCCGTACTGCTGCAAATAGGCCGCCATCGCCGGATCCAGCGCTTTTTGGTTGTAGCGCGCGTCTTTAGGCCAGGCTTGCGGCACACCCGCCGCAATGCTGCGCTGCACAAAATTATGCGCGTCATCAATGTGCGCGGTGCTGTGCCCTTGGAAATAGGTGCTGGCCAGCGCTTTCCAGAAATAGCCATGGCCGCCAAGTTGAATCGCTGCTGCCAAGGCTGCCAGCACCAAAAGAAAGCCGTAAACCAGTTTTTTCATGTCTGCCCCTTTGTTGGGGCGCATTCTAAGAAGGCGATTACAGAAGATGCCCAAGGCCTAAGCCCGGCGAGGCCAAGCGCTCTTACAGACCTTGGGCGGCGCAGTTTGGCACCAGCGCCAATGCGGACCGCGATCTTTACCCCTGAATTACAAGGTTCGACCCAGCGTGGGCTAGGCCTTTTGTTAAGTAAATACAACAATAGTATGGCAATGCATAAGGACATACCATAATTAACATTTTTTATATATTTAATAACATTAAACTCAAATTAACCGATTAATTTCTAGTTACGTCCCGTGTAAACAAAATCGTTTCCCCTAGAAATTGCAGCTTCCATGCGTGTCCATCCCAAGAAAAGCCCCGTTTTGGTGCGCTGGCCCAAGCCCACAGTGAATATGCTGGGCGTCAGTCCGGCAGGGCTGCGTCGCGTGCTTTTGCAGGCCGTGGGCGGCGCCGCCATGTTGGTCTGGGACGTGCATTCCGCTTGGGCCGCCTGTAGTCCGGCGGCGGCCAATAGTGTGGTGGCGATTTGCACTGGCGCAGACACTACGCGATATGGAAGCGGTGCAGAAACCAATGGCGACATTACCGTCAGCGCCGGCGCAAGTCTTAATGTCGCTGGTGCTTACGCGATCTATTTCGGGTCACTAAGCAGCGTCGACAACGCTGGAAACATCACCGCGACCCCGAATTCAACAAATATCAGTAGTTTTGCTATTCAGGCGGCCAATGGTGGCGTCACCCTTAACAATCGCGCCGCAGGTGTCATCACAGGCTCAGCTACCGGGACAGGGAACGCTACCGGCGTTTACGGAATCACCACTGTCACTATCGACGCCAACGCAGGCACTATTACTGGGACCAGCACCAGGGGCATCGGATATGGCGTCTTCGCAAATACCTCGGACCTCATCGTCACCTCCAATTCAAACAGCATCACAGGCCAAAGCACTTGGACCAGTAGCACCGCCAGTACTTACGGCCTATTTGCCAAAATCACATCCGTGACAGTGGGCGCTAACACTGGGAATATCAGCGCATCCACTGCGGGCTCAGGAGCTGCCTCGGGAATAAGAGCTGCAACTTTCGTAAACCTCACAAACAGCACCAATGGAACCATCAGTGGAACCAGTAATACCGGCGCAGGCTATGGTGTATACGCAGTCGCTTCGACTGCCACTATCAATAACAACGCGGGAGCGATTTTCGGATCTTCATCGTCATATACGGGCTTTGGCGTCTACACCTCTGCTTCTACGGCGAATATCTTGGTGGTCAACAACGCAAACGCCATTTACGGAAGCAGCGCATTAGCGGATGGCGCCGGCCTAAGAGCCTATGCATCCAGCGTAACGGTCGGATCAAACATAGGTTCTATTTACGGAACAAGTTCTTCGGCTTCAGCATTTGGCGTCTTAGCCAGTACCAGCGCCACCATTAATGCCAACAGCGGGACCATCAGAGGCACAAGCAGCACCGGTAATGGGTTTGGCATACAAGCCCAATTTTCTGACCTCACAGTCACCTCAAACGCAGGCAGCATCCAGGGCCTGAGCACCGATGCGAGCGGCTCAGGCGCCGCCTATGGCCTTTTAGCCAACACAACATCCGTCACTCTCAGTGCCAATACGGGCACTATTAGCGCATCGGCTGCAGGGTCAGGCGCGGCGTATGGCGTGAAAGCTACGACCTTCGCCAACCTCACCAACAGCAATGGCGGCACCATCAGTGGCGCCAGCGGCACCGGTGCTGCCTATGGCGTTTACGCCAGCGGCACCGCCACCATCAACAGCAATGCAGGAACGATTTTTGGATCCGCCGCTTCCGATACCGGCTTTGGCGTGTACACCACGGGTGCGACGGCCGCTGTCATCGTCACCGACAACGCCAACACGATTTATGGCGCCAGCGTATCGGCCGATGGCGCTGGCCTGCGAGCGTATTCATCGAGCGTAAGCGTAGGTGCCAACGCGGGCTCCATCTACGGCACCAGTTCGTCGGCTTCCGCCTTTGGCGTTTTGGCCAGTACCAGCGCCACCATCAGCGCTAACAGCGGCACCATCCGAGGCACCAGCAGCACGGGCCAGGGCTTTGGCATCCAAACCCAAACCGGCGACCTCACTGTTACCTCTAATGCAGGCAGCATCCTGGGCGAAAGCACCGGCTTAGGGGGCGCGGGCGCAGCCTATGGCGTGGCAAGCTTTAGCGGCGCCGTCAGTGTCTCCGCCAACTCCGGAACCGTTAGCGCATCCACGGCTGGCACAGGGGCGGCCTATGCCATCTACGGCGACACCTCCGTCTCTATAGATAACGGCGTCGCTGGCATCATCCGCGCAACCGCAAGCGGATCAGGCGCCAGCTTCGGGGTGTATTCCAGCGCCGCCACCAGCACGATTAACAGCAATGCGGGCTCAATTGTCGGCTCCTCCGCCTCAGGCGCGGCCTTCGGCGTTTACGGTTTGCTGGCCACAGGCAATATTGTCGTTACCAACAACGCCAACATTATTTCTGGAACGAGCGGGGGTGCTTACACCGGCGCAGGGCTCTATGCCCAAGGTTCGAGCGTTTATGTCGTAAGCAATACCGGCACGATCTACGGAACCAGTACTTCAGGCGCCGCCTACGGCGCCTACGCAAGCACCAGCGCCACCATCGACAGCAATGCTGGCACCATCTACGGAAATTCTGCAACCGGCTTCGCCTATGGCGTGTATAGCTACACATCGAACGCCAATATCACCATCACCAGCAACACGGGCGATATTTACGGAACCACCGGCGGCGCGTACAGAGGTGCCGGCCTGTACGCCACGGCCTCTAGCGTCGTGATTGCAAGCAACACCGGCAATATTTACGGCACCAGCGCCTCAGCCAATGCTTTTGGCGCCAGGGCGAGCACGACCACGACAGTAGCGTCCAATAGCGGGACCATCCAGGGTAGCAGTGGGGGTAGCAGCGTCACCTATGCCTACGGTGTGTATGCCGGTACAACGGCCACCGTGGTGAACGCCATCGGGGGGACGATCGCCGGTGCCCATAGCGCATCGGGCGCGGCCTATGGGCTCTACGGTGTTAGCGCAGCTGTAGTGACATCCAATGCCGGCTCGATTACAGGCACCAGTGCCTGGGGTAAGGCTTACGGCGTTTGGGGGGCGGGCATCACGATCACTAACGCTTCCGTCATCAGCGGCTCCAGTACCCGGGTTAGCGGAGCGGGTACAGCCTATGGCATCTACGCGTCCACCACTACGGCAACCATCAATAGCAATGTCGGTGCTATTTTTGGCTCATCTACAACGGGCGAGGCCTACGGCGTCTATGGTGATGGGGCTAACGCCAAAATCGTTGTGACAAGCAACGCTCACCTGATTTACGGCACCAACACCAGCACGTCGTCCAGCGCGGCCGGCATCTATGCCGCAAATTCCAGTGTGACCATTAGCGCCAACACCGGCACTATCTATGGAAGCAGCGCGACGAGTAATGCGTATGGCGTCAGAGCCTCCACCACCGCCACGGTGACCACCAACCGCGGGACTATTAGCGGGTCTAACGCAGGGTCAGGGCAGGTTTTTGGCGTCAGCGGCGGATCCACCACTACCGTGGGTAACGCCAGCGGCGCAACGATCTCCGCAACCAGCACAGGGTCAGGCTCGGCCTACGGGGTCAGTGGCTCCAACGCGACGGTGACGTCCAATGCGGGATCGATCTCAGGGTCAAGCGCCAGTGGCGATGGTTACGGCGTCAAAGGCGGAGTCGTCACCGTCTCCAACGCGGCCACCATCAGTGGTGCCAGCACCGACGCCAGCGGGTCCGGCTCGGCCTATGGCCTGCGGGCGCTGGCCACTGCCATAACGGTGACGTCGAATTCAGGAACCATCAGCGCAACGACCTCCGGATCAGGATCAGCCTTTGGTGTTACGGCCTGGACTGACGCCACCGTGACCACCAACACCGGCACCATCTCTGCCGCCAGCAATGGAGCCAGCGGCGCGGGCGTCGCCTATGGCGTCCATGCGGGCAACACGGCCACGGTAAGCAACAGCGGGACCATTTCGGGCGCCACCGCAGGATCAGGCGACGCGGCGGGCGTCTACGCCTTCAACGGCGATACTGCCTTGACCAACTCTGGCCTCGGCTTGCTCAAGGCCGAGGCCACGGGCTCTGGCGACGCCTGGGGCGTCTATGCGGGCGGCGTCGCCACAGTGGTCAATGCGGTGACCAGTTCCATCACGGCGACTGCCAGCGCAGGCGGCGACGCTACTGGCGTTTTCGCCTACACCGCTGATGTAACGAACCATGGCGCGCTATCCGTAACAGGCCTCAACGCCCACGGTATCCAGGCCTGGGGCGACATCACCCTGAGCAATGACGGCCATCTGACTTCGACCGCCAGCACCGGGTCCAGCTATGGCGTCTACAGCGGCAGCGGCACGGCGACGGTCACTAATTCCAGCTTTATCGAAGCGTCAAGCCAGGGCGCCGCCTATGGCGTTTACGCTGGCGCGGCGGATGTGACTAATTCGGGCTCCATCACTGCTGCCAGCAGCGCAGGGGGTACCAGCTATGGCGTTTGGGGCAGTAACGCTACGCTGACTAACACCGGCACCGTCTCGGCCATCAATACCGCAGGCGGCGGCGCTTACGGCGTCTATTCCTTGAACAACGCCAGCGTGAGCAATGGCGCAGGTAACACCATTCGCGCCTCTACCCAAGGCGCAGACGCCTACGGTGTTTACGCCCTCAATAGCATCACCGTCAGCAGCAATAGCGGCACCCTCTCAGCCCAAACCGATGGCGCAGGCCATGCCTTTGCGCTGGGGGCTCCTTATGGCTTTGGCAATGTCACTTTGGCGTCCAACAGCGGCACCCTGAGCGCCACGGCCAGCGGCACGGGCAATGCCTATGGCATCCAAGCGGATAACGCCGCCACCGTCAGCGCCAACAGCGGCACGATCTCAGCTACCAGCGGCAGTGGCACCGCTTATGGCATCTATGGCGCCGCTATCGCCACTGTGAGCAACACCGGCGTGCTAAGCGCCAACAGCAACAGCGGGACCGCCTATGCGGTATATGGCGGATCGGACAGTAATGTGTCCATTTACCTGCTATCGCCCTCGTCCTACCGCGTCGACGCCACGCTAGACAATGCCATGAGCGTGAGCGCGGGCGCGGGAGGTGCGGGCGACGCCTATGGCCTGTATGGCGGCATCTACGCCGCACTCACCAACCGCGCTGGGGCTAGCCTGTCGGCAGTTGCCACCGGCAGCGGCAACGCCTATGGCCTGCAAGCGGGAACGTACGCTACCGTAAGTAACGCGGCAAATGCCCTCATCAGCGCCAGTAGCGCCTCAGGCAATGCCTACGCCGTGCGCAGCAACGACGCCAGCACCAGCATCAACAACAGCGGCTCCATCAGTGCCACGTCTGCCAGTGGCCTGTCCTATGGCCTGTACCTTAGCGGCGGCGCGGCCAGCATCACCAACACCAACACTGGCGCCATCAGCGGCCAGACCGCTAGCGTCTATGCGGGCGCACAAGTAGCCAATGTCCTCAACTGGCAAGGCGGTAATGCAGCCGACGCCAAGAGCAGCGCGCTGACTTGGAGCGGCACCTTGCCCGGCAAGTACACGCTGGGCGTGAGCTCACCCACGCGCTACGGGCAAATCTGGTTTATCAACCCCAGCGGCACTATGGCGGTGGGCCTGGACAGCAGCTCTTCCCTGGCCCTGGGCAGTTATGCCAAAGCAGTGACCGGTGTGAACGCCTCGGCCATCAGCGGCGCTACCGGCACGCAGGGCTTGCTACGCTGGCAGTTGTCCTTGAGCGATAGCAGCAATTTGTACTGGGATTTGCTGGTCACCCCCAACGGCATGGCCACCGGCGAGACCAAGCTGGTCAGTGCCTTGAACCAGAGCTTTATGCCCTACTTCTTTGGTGGCACGCTGCAACTTGACGCCAATACCAGCACCGTGAGCGATAACTTTGTGCTCGATGCATCGAGCACCAACACCGTGGCGCTGGAGGGCAACAGCGCCACCTTCAGTGGCGTGTACTCCAACGCTATGGGCAGCGCCGGGCGCATTAACTTCAGCGGTGGTACGGCCGTCCTGACGGGTACGAACACCTATACGGGCGGCACGGGAATTGCCAGCAACACGATCTTGCAAATTGGCAACGGCGGCACAAGCGGCAGCATTGGCAGTGAGGCGATCAGTAATGGCGGGACTTTGGCGATTTATCGCGCGGACGCTTATACGCTGGCCAATGATGTATCGGGCACGGGTGGCTTGAGCCAGCTGGGTACTGGCACTACGACACTGACCGGAACGAATACCTATAGCGGTACGACAACGATTAGCGCGGGTACGCTGCAAGTAGGCGATGGTGGGGCTAGCGGCACCCTGGGCACGGGACAGCTTAGTAACAACGCCGCTTTGGTGTTCAATCGCAGCGGCACGCTCACCGTGGCGGCAAACATAAGCGGCAGCGGCAGCTTGAGCCAGATTGGCGCAGGCACCACCGCGCTCACAGGCACCAACAGCTACAGTGGCACCACAACGATTAGTGCCGGCACGCTGCAAATTGGCGATGGTGGGACTACAGGCAGTATCGGCAGCGCAGCGATCAGCAATAGCGCAACCTTGGCAATCAATCGTGCCGACGCCTATACCCTTAGTAATGCTGTTTCAGGAAGCGGCAATCTGAACCAAATCGGTAGCGGCGCGACTACGCTCACCGGCACCAATACCTACAGCGGCACCACAACGATTAGCGCAGGCACGCTGCAAATTGGCAATGGCGGCACCACAGGCAGCATTGGTAGCGGGGCTATCAGCAACAGCGCGACCTTGGCTATCAATCGCTCAGACTTGTTCACGCTGGCTAACAATGTTTCAGGCACCGGTGGCTTGAGTCAAACCGGCGCCGGCACGACCACACTTACCGGCACCAACACCTACACCGGCGCCACCACGATTAGCGCAGGCACGCTGCAAGTGGGCAACGGCGGCGCTACTGGCTCCTTGGGCAGCGGGGCTGTGGTCAACAACAGCACCTTGCGCTTTAACCGCTCCGATGCGGTCACGGTAAGTAACACCATCAGCGGCAGCGGTATGCTGGTGCAACAAGGCAGCGGTGCGCTGACCTTAAATGGTGTGAACAGCTACGCCGCCATCGACAACCAAAGCACGATTGCCAGCCTGACCAACTACCAAGGCGGCTCCGCTACCCATGCCCTGAACTACAGCGGCGCGCTGCCCACGAACTACCTGGCTTCTTTCATTTCAACAACGCAGTATGGGCAACTCAATGTCTCGTCGTATTCGGGGAGTATGAATTTTGGAATAGCCAGCGGCTCTACCTTAGCCGCAGGTAGCTATGCAGCGGTACTGAACGGCATCAGCGCATCGGCCCTGAGCGGGGCCAAGTTTGGCGTGGCCGATGGAAACCTGTGGTTACTTAAAAACCCAAATACAAGCGCTACGCAATGGGACCTGATGGTGAGCAGCTTGATAAGCAGGACGGGCACGGTACTCCAAGCCAGCAACTGGGTCGATAGTGTCGATTTGACCTTGGCCGGTGGAACGCTGGCCCTGGACCTGGGTGCCACCATGCGCAACCGAATCAAACTGGAAGCCTCGACTACAAACACTTTGCAGCTCAATGCGAACACCACGGAGCTCGCAGGCCTACTGATCAATGCATCGGGTGACGGCGCATTAGCGGTGACGGGCGCAGGCACTGTGATTTTGAGCGCAAACAACAGCTATACCGGAAGCACCAGCATTGCGCAAGATGCCACAGTACAAATTGGAAATGCAGGCACCACAGGCGCTCTGGGCAGCGGCGCTGTCAGCAATAACGGAAGCTTGGTGATCAAGCGGTCAAACGCCTATACGCTGACCAATGATGTATCCGGGGCTGGTACTCTGCACCAAATAGGAATGGGTACAAGCACACTGACCGGAGCGAACACCTACACCGGCACCACCACGATTAGTGCAGGCACGCTGCAAGTGGGCAATGGGGGCACCAGCGGCAGCCTGGGTACTGGCGATGTGCTCAACAACGGCGTGCTGGTCTTACAGCGGTCTGATGAGCTCAAAATTCAAAACGCTATTTTTGGGTCTGGAAACCTGAATCAGACAGGCTCAGGAAAAATAATACTGGCATCGAACAACAGTTACACAGGCTCCACGTTGATCGACGCGGGCACCTTGCAAATCGGCGATGGTGGCACCAGTGGAACCTTGGGCACCGGATCGGTCGTCAATAACGGCACCCTGGTGGTCAATCGTTCCAATGCCCTGACACTGAACAACCCCATCAGCGGAACCGGCAGCCTGGCCCTGGACGGCGGCGGCACCACGACACTGGGCGGTGTGAACACCTTTAGCGGCGGCATTGCGGTTGCGTCGGGCACCACCCTGGCCATCGCCGACAGCACCGCCCTGGGCAGCGGCCCGCTGGCCCTAGTGGGCAGTAGCACCGTCCCCGCCTACTTCAAGATTACCGGCAGCACCAGCATTGCCAACCGCATCAGCGTGCAAGGCGACCCGGTGTTTGATATTGCGCCTGGCGCCACCGTCAACATCAGCTCACCCATCGTCGATGGCAGCAGCGCCGGTGATGTGGTGGTGCAAGGCGGCGGCACCCTGGCCTTCTTGGCAGCTAACACCTACACCGGCCCCACCACCATCGCTGCAAGCTCCACGCTGGCCTTGGTCGATGCAGGCAGCATCGCTAAGAGCAGCAGCGTGAGTAACCAAGGCAAGCTCGATCTGCGCGGTATCGCTGGCAATGGCGTGTCGCTCTCCCAGTTCAGCCAAGGCGCTGGTGGCCAATTGCTGATGCGCACCAGCGCCAGCGCTGCGCAGTTGCTCAGCGTTGCCGGTACGGCCAGCCTGAACGGCACCCTGGAAATCAGCGCCCAGCCGGGTAACTACAAGTCCGGCGTCTTCAAGCTCATTAGCGCAGACCAATTGAGCGGTGCCTTTAGCAGCGTCTCTGGCGACCTGGGCAACTATGTGCGCACCTACACCCTGCTCTACGGCCCGCAAGGCGTGGACCTAGAGATGGTGCTCGGGCCCGATGCGGTCAACAGCCGCCAAGCCTTGGGCGCTTTGGCCAGCGCGCAAGCGGCTTTGATGAAGCAACGCAACCAGTTGTTATCCGACATGCTCAGCCAAGAGTGCCTGCCCAGCCAGGCCGGGCAAAGCTGTATGGCTATTGAAGGGCGCCATGGGCGCAGCACCATGGGCAATGAAGGCACCGGCTTGATCAGCGGTGCCTGGCAGGTATCGCCCACGCTGCGCATGGGCGGCTTTGTGGAGCAAGGCGATGTCAAGCTGCGCAATGGCGGTGTGGGCTTTACTAGCAACGCGCCCAACCTAGGTGCCTTTTTACGCTGGAATGCCAACACAGATGGCAGCGGCTTGCAAGCGCGCGTATCCTTTGCAAGCCATATAGGCAGCTTGCAAATGACGCGTGACAAAACGCTGGCCGATACCGAGGCCGGTAGCGGCACGGCTTCGCTGCAAAGCTATGCGCTGGGCGCTGAGTTGGCTTGGGCAATCCCGGTGGGCGCTAGCACCGTGCTCAAGCCCTATCTGGGTTTGCAAGACACGCGCAGCCAGCGCGGGGCCTACACCGAGGCCAGCGCAGCCGATGTGGCCTACCCGATCAGCTACGAGGCCTTTGAACACAACAACCTGTACACCATTGCGGGATTACGCATGAGCGGCATAGCGAGCGACCGGTTTAGCTACCAGTTAAGCGGCGGCTTGCAATACAAGGAAAAACGCTATGGCAGCGACTTGCGTGGCAGCAGCCCGGTTTACAAAATGGACGCCTTTGCCCTGGATATGCGCGATACCAGCGCCAACCCGGAGTTTGTGGGCTCGGCTGACTTGCGCTACCACTTCGGCAAAGACCAGCAAGTGACTGCCGGGCTGGCCCTGCGCGGGCCGATCAGCGATGCGCCGCAGGTGTTTAAGGCCACGCTGGGGTATCAGGTTTCGTTTTAACGGAAATCCCGACTTCCTGCGGATAAATCGCCCAGCCAATCGGTCAAATCGACCAGACGCTTGGCGATCAGGTGGCGTACTTGGCCACCGCTGTCTTGGTCGCGTTGCCACACGCCATAGACCGCCAACAGCCGGGCGCGCAATAGCTCTGCACGTTGTTTTTCTTTCAAGCTTTTCCAGACGATGACGTTGATGCTACCGGTCTCGTCTTCCAAGGTCACAAAGACCACGCCTTTTGCGGTTTGCGGTTGCTGGCGCATGGTGACGATGCCGCAAGCGCGCACCAAACGGCCATGCGGCAAATCGCGCAACTGCGCAGCACTAAGCAGGTTTTTAGCCGCCATGCGCGCACGCAAAAACGACAGCGGATGGCTGCGCAAAGTCAGGCCGGTAGCGGCGTAGTCAAACACCACTTCCTGCGCTTCATGCGCAGCGGCAAGGACCAGCGGTTTTTCATGCACCGGCGCGCCTTGCAAAAGCGCAGGCGCGCGGTGCAGCGCCGAAGCGTCCCACACCTGCTGGCGGCGGTGGCCACTGAGCGACAACAAAGCATCCGCGCTGGCCAGCGCTTTGAGATCACCCGCGTCCAAGCCACAGCGCAAAGCCAAATCCTCGGTACTTGCAAAAGCCCCCAAGCTGCGCGCCGCAGCAATACGCAAAGCCACGCGCGCATGCAAACCCGCCACCATACGCAAACCCAGCCGGATGGCCGGTTGCAACTCCGAGTCAGGACCCGATTTTTTTAAATCGGGGTCAGAACCTAATTTTTCAGCGTTACGCGGCTCCGCAACATGATGCGGAATTAAATTAGGTTCTGACCCCAATTTTTCGAGCGAGCAATCCCAGTCGCTGTAGCTCACGTCAGCGGGCCGCACGGTGAGGCCATGGCGGCGGGCGTCTTGCACTAGTTGGCTGGGGCTGTAAAAGCCCAGTGGTTGGCTGTTGAG
>CANFJQ010000027.1 GCA_947447615.1 Comamonadaceae bacterium | reverse complement strand
GCTGGGTATCGCCTGAGCACTTGGAAGAGACGCTCAAGATGCTGCACATCATTGCCGGTGGCGAAGACAAGTGGCGCGCGCGCCCCTTTGTTAGCCAGTCCAACTGCTTTGTCGTGCCGCCCATGAAGTTTGCCTACGACGCTTGCAAATGCCTGGAAGTGGCGGTGCGCGGCGGTATGCCGGTGTTGCTGCTCTCGGCAGGTCAAGCCGGCGCCACCGCACCCGCCTCCTTGGCGACCGCGCTGGTGCAAGAAACCGCCGAATGCCTAGCCGGTTTGGTCTATGTCAATGCCGTCAAGCCCAAAGCACCTGCCATGTTTGGCACCTGGTGTTTTGTGTCGGACTTGCGTACCGGCGCGATGTCGGGCGGCAGCCCGGAGCAAGCGCTGCTGTCCGCCGCCAGTGCGCAAATGGCGCGCTTCTACGACCTGACCGGCGCCACCGCCTCGGGCATGTGCGACTCCAAACTGCCCGATGCCCAAGCCGGTTTTGAAAAGGCCTACAACCACGCGCTGGTAGGCAATGCCGGTGCGAACCTGATTTATGAATCGGCCGGCATGCTGGCCAGCTTGTTGGGCTTCTCGCTGGAAAGCCTGCTCATCGACAACGACATCATCGGCGCGGTACAGCGCACGATTCGCGGCATCGAAGTGAATGACGAAACTTTGTCCTTGGACACCATCCGCGATGTGTGCCTGAACGGCCCCGGCCATTACCTAGGCGCGCCGCAGACTTTGCAACTGATGCAAAAAGACTATCTGTACCCGCAAGTGGCCAACCGCGCCAGCCCCAACCAATGGACTGAAGCGGGCCGCCCGACGATTGTGGAAACCGCATCCAAAAAGCTGCAAGTCATCCTCGATGGCCACTTCCCCTCGCATATTTCGCCCGAGATGGATGCGCAAATCCGCGCCGAGTTTCCGGTGAAGCTGGCGCGCGAAGGCATGCTGCCTAAGCACTCAGTCATATGTTGACATGCGCACGGTTCGCTGCGCCTTGACACACCATGTGAAATGTGCCAATAAGGCGTTTGATACGCTGGTGCCCAGCCGCGAACCCCCTATTTTTATTTGAAAATAAGGATTTGCTTGCGCGCAATTGATGTCGATTAAGATAGTGGCACCTCGTTGGGAAGTATTCACGGTTGCTTGAACAACTCTAAATACTTAATTTGAAACCATACTAAAGGACTTAGCACCATGAACGGTACGGCAAGCCACACGCATCAAGACCACGGTCTTTGGCGCAATATGTTTACCAATCCCCACAGCAAAGCCTTCACGCGCTGGGTGGCCATCATTAACTTCTGGATCTTTATTTCCTGCATGGCCTTGGCCCTGGAAACGGTGGAGCCTTATGCGACCGTGCATGCCAGCTGGTTTTATGCGATTGAAATCATCGCGGTAAGTTTCTTTGCGGTGGACTATCTCTCCAACCTTTACTTCGCGCCCAACCGCGTCAAGTATTTCTTTAGCTTCTGGGGACTGGTCGATTTGATTTCCATTGTTCCTACGGTACTGATGGTGCTGAACTTGACCGCCTTGCAAGGCGCCAAGGTATTTCGCCTGATGCGCGTGGTACGGGTGCTGCGGGTGCTCAAAATGGCCAAGATGGCGGTCCAAAGCTTGTCGCAATCGGTGGTATCGAGCAACCCCATCGTCACCAACTTGCGGATTTACTTTATTGCCTTGTTTTCGGTGATGATGATTTCCAGCACGCTGATGTACTTTGTCGAAGGCGGCTTGTACTCGCCGGAAGCCATGGCCCATGGGCAAGCGCAATTTGACGAGCACCTCAAAACCAACCCCCTCCCCGCTGACGCACCGCCAGAAGCGGCCAAATTCATGCCTACGGACCCGATCAGCGGCAACGACATTCCACCGGACAAACGCTTTTACAGCTCAATTCCCGCCGCCATGTGGTGGTGCATCGTGACGCTAACGACCACCGGTTATGGCGACATGTTTCCGCTGACTTTCTGGGGCCGCGTCATCGGCGGCTGCACCATGTTGATGGGCTTGGTGCTGTTTGGTATTTTGATGAATATCGTGGGCAAAACCATTATGGTGGTCTTGTTCGGCGAGCACCTCGATGAGCCCGCCGGTGGCCACCCCAAAGCCTCGCGCGACAACGTGGTGCAAATGCTGTCGGACATGAAGTTGGTGGACGCCGCACAAGCCGACAAGCTGCGCGCCCTGGGCAGCGAAGAGTTTGCCCAGCGTATTCGTCAGATCAGCGGCTGATCTTTTATTGACATACTGGTTTCGTGCACCTTGCGGTGCGCGAAACCTTGGCCAAGGACTTGGCTCAACGTGCCGCAGCCGCCCGGTAAACCGCATTGCGGTCGCGTTTGCCGACGGCAATCACCAGCACCAGAACTTCTTGGTCACGCACCTCGTAGACCAAACGGTATCCCACGCTTCGCAATTTAATTTTGTAGCGGTCGGGGTGACCACTGAGTTTGGACGCGGGCACGCGGGGTGCTTGCAGGTGTTCAGCCAGTTTCTTTTTCAGTTGGGACCGAATGGCACCGTCCAGCCGCTGCCATTCGGCCAGTGCCTCTTCCAGAAATGCCAGCTCAAAGCGCATCGAGCTTGACTTTGACCACTTTTTGACTTTTTCGGGCGTCGGCGATGGCGTTGAGCTCCATGTCTTCCAACTTCGCCATCATGCTTTCAAACCATGCAGCGGGCACGCAATAAAAAGCGGGCTCGTTGCGGTTGAGGATGGCTACCGGAAAGCCATCCCCTGCGGCCACGGTGCCCATGGGATTGCGTTTGAGTTCCGAAATGCTGGCGGCCACTTCGGACAGTATTTGATGGGTCATGATCTTCTTCGAGTGCTTTTAAAGGTGCTTTTATTAGCACCCTAATAAGATTTTACAAGTCGGAGATAGGCTCAACTATTCCAAAATGACTCGGCAGCAATGCACATAAGCCCGTTTGTGCATGGCCCTGATCACAGGTAGCCAACCACGCCAGCCCCAAGCAATGGACCGAAGCGGGCCGCCCGATGATTGTGGAAACCGCGTCCAAAAAACTGCAAGTCATTCTGGACGGCCACTTCCCCTTGCATATTTTTTTACCCATGGGCTGGGCGCGGTGCCCCATACCGCCCTGGCCTTACTCCGTCCGCTCCGAAATCACCACTACCACGCGCTGCTCGGCCACGGTAATCACCACCTGCAGCGGGAAAGAGCCATCGGGGACTGCGCTAGCGTCAAAGCGCAAGCGCTCCGCATCGAATTTCAGCCAAGAGGGCAGGGGCGCACCGGTAGGCAAGCTGGCTTGCGGCTGAGCAATCTGACCTTCCTGCGGTACCAGAGCCCGAATCGTCTCTGGTAGTTCGAAGCTAAAGCCCGCCCCCATGGTAGACGTTCCCTTTGGCACAGAAACCGTAAATATCGTCGAAAAAACGGTTGAACTCGGTGCATTGCGTTGCTCAACGATGATGCCTGATGCCTGCGAGCTTGCAGTTGAGCTGTTGGCAGAACTGCTTGAGTCTTTCGTCACCAAAGTTTGGGTGGTGGCACTGACCATCAACGGTTGAGGTAGGTTGGTATTGGACAAACTTGTACCCAACATAGGCGGTGCCGGGGTATTCGCCAGCAATTTAGAAGTGGCACCTTGACTCTCGGTGACATACGTTGTGATGTCGATGCCCGTTTTGTTGACAACCCCAGCGAAGTTATTAGTGCCTTGTAAGGTCATGCTGCCACCAGCGGTGAGGTTGGTGGGGCCGGTGGTGACAGTGAGCCTGCTGTTGGTGCCTTGGGTGATGTTGCCGCTGGTGGCAGTCAGGTCCGCGGTGCTGGCGCTGACCACACCGTTGACGGCGAGATTGGTAGCAGCTTTGGCGTTGAGGTTGCCAGCAGTGGTCACGGTGCCAAGTGTCAAGCTGTTCACGTCATTGAGCGTGATGTTGTTACCCGTTGCGCTGACCCTGCCGACGAAGTTGTTTGTGGCATTGTTCAGCGCCACACCGGCCGCTGCGCTGCCGCTGCTGGCAGCCAATGTGGTCGTGCCCGTCACGCTCAGGGTAGCGTTGGGCACCTGGGTGATCGCCCCGCCCGTGCTGGTGGCGCTCAGGCTGCTGGCCGTTACATTGCCTAGCGCCAGGCCACCCGTGCCATCGGCCAGGATCACCTCCGCGCCAGTGGCATTGAGCGCGCTGCCAAAGTTGTTTGTGGCACCAGCCAAGGTGATCGCGCTGCCCGCACCTGCCGTCAGGCTCGTGGTGCCGCCCACAGTGAGCGCGCCGGTCTGCGCCATACTTGCGGCGATGGCCGACAGACTGCCGCCCACCGTGGTCGTACCCATAGTCACGGCGCCCGGCGCCGATACGCTCAAGTTGCCGCCGGCCGAGATGTTGCTCCAGCTCAGCGGACCTGAAACCTGGGTAATGTCGATGTTCGCGCCTGACCCGGTGGTGCTGAGCGCTCCCCCGCTCTGGCTGAACGCGTCCGTCACCACGACGCTGCCGGTGCTGCTGACCGTGCCAGCCGTCTGGGCATAGCCGCCCAGGCTGGCGCCACCGCTGCCCAGGTTCTGCGTGCCGGTGCTCATGTTCAAGATGGCGCCACCACCCGACAAGGAAGTGAGGGAAACCGCAGCGCTGCTGCCCAGCACTGGGTCGGCAAAGCTGACCGACACGCCTTCGGGAATGATCACATTGGCCACATTAGAGAGGTTCGGCACAACGCCCGTCGCGCCCAGGTTACTGGTGGCGGCCCAGTTGTTGGGGTTGAACCAGTTGCCGGTGCTGCCGCCCACCCATGTGACCGAGTCGCGCTGCGTGATGCTGGCGCTCGCGCTGGTCGTGAGGTTCCAATCGTAGTCCGTGATTTGCGGTGCACCCGTACCGGTGGCGCCGGTCACCGCAATGTCCGACACGTTCAAAGTAGTGGCATCCGCAACATTGGCACTGTTGTACGCGGCAGTGCCCGTCACGCTCAAGTTCTGACCGCTAACAGCGTTGACCGCCACAAAATTGAGCGTGATGGGCGCGTTCGCCTGAGAATTGCTTCCTACCAAGGCGGTAGTGTCGCCGTCGTAGACCTTGCTTATATTGGTGTTGGACAAGGAGATGGCGAGCATACGCTTGTCGATGTTGACCGTGTTGGCGCTGGCGTTGCCGCCGTAAGCACGGGCGAGGCTGGTAACGCTGGTGCCCGAGGACAGGTTCTGCCCCTGCAGGCTGTAGTTGGCCACCAGGCCCGAACCATCGGCCAGCGTCAAGCCGGTGAGGTAATTGCTACCATTGGATGACACATGCGAGCTGTTGGCCGTGGCCGCGCTCACCACCAGCGCCTCGCCGGTGACCAGACCGCTGAGCGCAGTGCTGCTCGCCATATTGGTCGTGCCGTCATAGACCTTGCTGGCGCTCACGCTTAAGGCCTTGCGCTCAATCGTGACCTGGTTGACGCCGGCGACTGCCTGCGTCAGGTCGGGCAACTGAAAGTTGCTGGCCAAGCCGCCCGTGCCATTGGACAAGGCCATGCTGGTGACATAGCGCGTGCCCGCGTCCTTGGTACTGATCGTTGCACTGCTCCAGGTCAGCGCCTCACCGCTCACGCCCGTGCTGACGGACACCTGGCCCGTGCCAAGTGTCGCCGTACCGTCGTAGGTTTTGCCGCCGCTGATCGACACCGTCCTGGGCGTCACGTTCAGGTTGCCCACCAGCGCCAGGCCGCCGCTCAGGCCGGTAATCGTCTGGGTAATGTCGGTGGCCTGCAGGTCAAAGGCGCCCACGTTCAGGTGGCCGTTGCTGTTGCGTGTACCCACTGCATCCACATGCAAGGTGATAGTTTTGTTCGCGCTATCGGTGAAGGTCATGCTGTTGCTGGTACTCAGGCGACCGCCTGAGGGGTCGGTCAAGGCCAGAGATATTTCCGTCATGACGTTGGCGCCAGTGACCGCGTAGTTGCTGCTGCCCTTGTCCACGGACGTCACGCTCGAAAAATCGACTTGCGGCAGGCTGATGGTCAGCACTGTGCCGGAATTCGCCAGCACGGTGGCCGAGGCCAAAGTCGTGTTGGCGGCGTTCTTCAGGGTCACGGTGTCACCCACCGCGAAGTTGCCGGCATCGCCGCTGGCCACCGTGATGGAATTGGGCGCCGACACATATTTGGCACTGGTGGCCGTGTACGTGACTTCACTGCCATAGGACTGCGCCGTCGCGCCTATGGTCACCGTGAGCATGTCCGTGGGCACGATGGTAAACACGCCACCGGCCGCATAGGTGAGGTTGTAGTTGGTCGACTGCGCATTGCCGCTGGCCACGATGGCGTAGGCGTTGGGCGCCTCGCCGCTGCCCCTGCTCACGCTCACCGCCGTGCCGGCCGTGGTCTCGCCCCGCGCCAGGCCGCTGTAGCTCACCCCGCCCAGGCCGGAGGGATCGGCCTGGGAGTAGAACTTGGCGGCGTTGTTGGCCGTCACGGTTACATCGCGGCGGCCGATGGTCAGGGTGCCTACCGTGGGTGCCGTCAAGGCGTAACCCAAAGGCGAGGTCGCGCTGCCCACGCGCAGTGAATAGGTTCCCGCATCGTAATAACCGCTGCCGTTGAGCGTGGCAGCCGCTGTGTTGCCGGCGTTGTAAACCTCGGCCAAAGGCAGGGTCGGCACCGCAGCGCTCAGTTCGTCGCCGTTGACCGTGGCCGAGCCGTTGCTCAAACTGCTGGTCAGCGTGGGGGAATCGCCATAGGTGACGGCCTGGGCATTGGCCTCCAAGGTAAGGCTAGGCTGCTGCCGGTAGACGGCAAACAGGCCAGTGCCCAGCGGCGCCGTGAAATTGGACGTGCCCAGATTGGAGTTGTAGCGAAAGCGCCCGCTGCCCGCGCCAATCAAGGTCGTGACGCCGGTGCTAGCACTGATGCTGCCGGTGTACAGCACGGCGCGCCCGCCGGTTCCCGTGGTGATGCTGGGGCTGCCGCTGATGAGGATGTTGCCCGCCGCAAAAGAGCCCACCGCCTCCGACATACCCGCCTCCAGCACCACGGCCGAGGTGCTGGCGCTCAAGGTGTTGATGGGCTCGCTGAGCGTCAAATTGCCGGTGCTGCGCACTGCCACATCGCCAACGGCATAAATGCCGGTGGGGTTGACCGAACCGATGGTCAGCGCGGCGGCGTTTCGCAAAGACAGGCTGCCCAGACGCGCTGTGCTGCTGCCGCCGGCCAAGGTGGTGACGCCGTTGGCCGCGTTGTCCAAAGTAAAAGTGCCCGCGCCATGCAGCCCCAGGCCCGCGGCCGTGATGGCGCCGGTTTGGGTGACTGCGCCCGAGGCATAGAGGTTGATGTTGCCCCCCGTGGACGTCAGGGTCGCGTTGAGGGCGATGTCGCCGCCATAAACCGTCACGGGGCCAGCCATGTTGATGGCCCCGGGCAGGGTGATGGTCTGATCGCCGGTGCCGTCGGCTCCGGACAACTTGCCCAGGGTCAAGCCACCCAGCGTGCTGCCAAAAGTCCAACCTGCGGTGGAGAAGGCGCCAGTGAAGTCATTGGCCACCGCCTCGATGCGCAGCGCGCCCGGGCCGTTGATGCTGCCAGACAGCGCCGTCGGCGCGTTGTTACTCAGCACCAGGGTACCGCCCGATATCGTGGTGGTGCCGCCGTAGCTGAGTGCGCCCGAGAGCGTCAGCGTGTTGGCCCCGCTCTTGGTAAGCGCACCCGGGCCGTTGATGCTGCCAGACAGCGCCGTCGGCGCGTTGTTACTCAGCACCAGGGTACCGCCCGCTATCGTGGTGGTGCCGCCGTAGCTGAGTGCACCCGAGAGCGTCAGCGTGTTGGCCCCGCTCTTGGTAAGCGCACCCGTTCCGCTGACGTCATTGGCCAGGGTCAGGTTGTCGGAGCGGTTGATCTGCAGCGCACCGCTGTTGCTCACCCCGCCCAATCCCAAAGAGCCCGAGGTGCCGCCGCTGCCCACTTCCAGCGTGCCTGCAGAAATCGTGGTCGCGCCGGTATAGGTGTTGCTGCCGGTGAGCGTGAGGCGCCCGGCGCCGGCCTTGGTGAAGCTGGCACTGGTGCCGGAAATGGCGCCGCTGTAAGTGCTGTTGCCCGACTGCGTCAGGCTCAGACTGCGGCCAGCGGCCAGGCTCAGGTTGCCGGCGCCGGTAAGGCCCGAGGCACTGATGGCGATGTTGCCTGTGCTGGTGTCAGTGGTGGCCAGGTTGGCATTGAGCGCAACCGCCCCACCGTACAGATTCACCGGACCGCGGACACCCAAGGCGCCGCTGAGCGTGATGTTCTGCGTGTTGCTTGATTTACCCAGTGTCAGCCCACCCAGGGTGCTGGCCAGACTCTGGTTGGCAATCGGCCAGCTCAGGGGGGCACTGAAGCTGGCGCTGTAAGGCTCGACCGTGAGGCTGCCGCTGGTATCGATGGACGACCCTGGCTTGAAATTCAAGCTGTCGGCGCTCAGGATGATGTTGCTGCTGCTCGCAGGGGTCTTTGAGATGGTTGCAGCTAAGAAATTTGCGGTTGCATAGGAATAGGGCAGCGAGCCGCGACCCAGGGCACCGCCAATCGACACGCCGGTGCCGCCGATGCCGGTGACACGGATGTCGCCGCTGACGGCATACAGGTTGAGTTTGCCGGCATCGATGGCGTTGTAGTCGCTGGCCGCGGTCTCGCCCCGCACGCTGATGCCGCCGCTGCCCGAGGCGATCGCAGTGACAAAGCCCTGATACCCCGCGTTCAAACTGGTGGCACTGCTTTTGCCGCTGATGCTTATGGCCGTGGTCGCACTGCTGCCTGACCTGAGCGTGGGGGAAAGAATGCCGCCGTAGTAATTGAACTCAATACCATGACCGGTGGTGCTCTCGCCATTGACGGTGATGGTGCCGGAACCGGCATCGATGACCTGCGTGGCCGCGGTGCTGGAGCCGCCGAACCAGGACACGCCGGGTGTGCCGTTGCCAGCCCGCCCTTGTATCAGCACATTGCCGCCGCCACTGTAAAAGCGGATGTCGTTCGTGTTTGAGCCACCGCCGTAGTTCCACTGGTAGCCAGCGAGCTGCACGCCACTGGGATTGATGACACCCCACATGCCCAAGGCGCTGGTTGAAAACGCATAACCGGTGGGCATGCCATCGGCATCGGTGGTGGTGCCGCCGGCCAGGGTGATGCGACCGCCGCCAGTGACCTGGCTGGTTGAGCCATTGGCCGAGTTAAAGGCCACGTTCTCGCGCACGGCGATGAAGCCGCCGTCGGCATTGGCATCGGCCCAGAGCGTGATGGGGGCGTTATTGCTCTGCACCGTCAGAGACGGGCCCACCCCCACAATGATGGTGTCGTAAGACTTGAGCAAAATACCTGAGCCGCTGGCCGTGGTTGTCAGGCCGGCATTGATATAGACATTGCGGCCATAGATGCTGATCGGCCCGGCGATGCTGATGGGGTTGTCGATCGTGATGTTGACGTTGTTGCTGCCCTTGCCGATGGTCAACCCCGAGACCGCCGCATCGAGGCCCAGGTTGCCGAAGGTTTGGCCCGCAGTGAAGCTGTTGGCGCTGTCCAGAGGTGCCAAGGTCACCGTGCCGGAGGTCTTGAAGGTGACCGCAGGCGGGGTAGATATGAGCAATGAATTGGCCTTGAGCGTGATAGTGCTCGACGAGGTGGTGACGTTGGTCCCGGCCTTGGCGCCCAGCACGGCACTGGAGGCGATCAATGTGCCGCGCCCGGCGCTGAGGTTCTCCCCTACCACGGTGATGGGGCCGGACTTGGCCAGCACGCTGCCCGCGATGTCTACACCACTGTGATAAGCCGTCGCGGTCGTGGCGCTGCCCGTGATGCTGATGCCGCCGCCGGCGCCGGTGGCCTCGATAAGTCCGGCAAAGTTGACCCCCAGGCTGGTATGCGACCCGGATGTACCGGTGGCATCTCCCACCAGGCTGACTGCCTGGGCCGAGGTGCTGGTCGAGCGCAGCGTCATGCCGTTGTAGTTGGAGATGGCTTGCGCGTTGAGATTGCTCGAACCCGTGGCATAGCCATCGATGGCAATCCGGCCCGTGCCGGCATCGATGACCGTGCCATTGCCGAACACGCCAAAGGCCAAGGCGCTGTCGCTGCCACCGGCGTTCTGCCCGCGCAGCGTGATGTCGCCACCGCCAGAATTGAGCGTGACGCCGGAGCGAAAATGAACGCCAGCGGTGTAAAGGCTGATGGTCGGCTCGGATTCGGTGTCGCGGATTGCCGCGCCACGGGCATAGCCCAGCGTGGAATAAAGACTACCGCCGCCAATCTCGATGACACCACCGGCGGTGTTGATGGCGGCATTGCGCATGAGCTGGACATAGCCGCTGCGTGATCCGTCCACGTCGGAGCGCAAGCTGATGCTGCCGCCGTTGCTGCGCAGCGAGACACCGGTCGCGACGGTGATGTGGCCGGTGGCACCGACCCCAATGCCAGAGCCGGTCGCTGCTGCCTCCAGGTTGGCGTTCAGGTAGACGTCGCCGCCATAAAAGCCCAACCAGCCGTTGACCCTCAGGTTCTGGTTCACATTGATCCCAGACGTGTTGCCTTCAGCGCCGAACTGCAGTTGGCTGGGCGTGGCGCCGCTGATATTGAACCAGTTGGTGGTGATGGCGCCACCGAAGGAGCCGCCGTCGACGTCCGGACGGATGACGATGCGGCCCGTGGTGGTGATGGCGGGGCTGCCGCCACTGACCCAGGTGAAGTCCCGTGCCCGAATGGTTACGTCTCCGCTGCCGGCGTTGATGGAGGCACCGGTGTAGGCGGCCAGCCAGTTATTGTTGAACCCCGTGCCGGACCAGATAAAGACGTCACCGCCGGCGGTGTTGATGGCGCCGTTCCAATCGATCGGGTTGTGGTTGGCGTTCATCCCGCCCACGGAAGGGCCGTTGGGCACCGTGACGCCTCTGTTGGTGGCGGTGGCGCTACCGCCGCCCACCCAAACAAAGCCGCCATGGGTGCTGATGTTGCTCAAGGCAGACACGCCGCCAGCTGTGCTGGAACCGCCGGCCGCACCGCCAAAGTTGGCCCACAGGACCACATTGAGCGGGCCGCCGAGCGCCGACGTAATGCCATAGCCGTTCATTTCTATCCGTCGGTGCGCCTGCAGGGTCAGCGTGGTTGTACCTAGGGTCGCCGTCTTGGCTATATTGGCCAAAAGCCTGATGTCGCCGCCGGCATCGGGATTGTCACCCTCGCCGCCGTTGCTTTCGCCCACCAGGGTCATAACAGTGACATCGCCCCTATTGAGTGCGCTACCGATGCTGGCCGCCTCTCCGGCGGTGATGAAGTAGTCGTAGGGATCCAGCAGCCAGTTGCCGGCCTGCCCCTGGGGGCTGCCGGTGTCGATGCGTATGCCTTCGACGGCGAGCTGATGTCCCGAGGTCTCAATGCGACCGCCATTGCCACCCAGCGCACCGCCTCGGGCGGTGATCGCGCCGCGGGCCGAGGTAATGCCAGCGCTGCGGTGAATATCACTCCACAGCACCACGGTGCCGCCATCACCACGCTCAGTGGCGCTGGCATCGATGCTGGCGCCCTCGGTCATGGTGACGGTGGTGGCTTGGTAGACGCCGTTGCTGCCTTGCCAATTACCACCCACCAGCACCGTGCCGCCGCCAGTGCTGCCTGTGGCGTCGATATGCGTGGTGTCGATCAGGTCAACATGGTCACCCAACAGGCTGGCACGCCCGCCCTGGCCACTGCGGCCCCGCACGCTCAGCGTGCTGTTGCCCATCATGGCCAAGCGCCCTTGTCCGGGCACGTCGGGTAGGGGCTGCGGCTTGCCGGGCTGCGTCGGCGCTGCGGCGCGCAGTTGGATGCGACCGCCCTGGGCGCCACTGGCGTCTAGGCCGGCGTTGTTCACTTCCACATCGCCGCCGCTCACCTCAATGTGGCCACCCTGGCTGGGGGACGGGCTATCAGCGGTGGGCGCAATGGTTTTGGCAGAGACGTCCACCTGGCCTTGTATTTGCACCTGACCGGTCGCTTCGATACTGAGCGTGCCGCCTTGCAGCGGCGCGCTCAGGTCGATGCGCCCGGTGTCGGTCTGGGTTAAGGTGGTGGCCTGTATTTGAACGCTACCAGCGACGCCCAACAGTGCTATCGGCGCAGTGGGCACAAGCTGGGGGACTGCAACCACGCTGGGCTGCGCTGCTGCGGCACTGATGGTGCCGCTGTTCACCACCACCGGCGCGCTAATTTCGATCTTGCCGGCGGGTCCGCTGTCGGCAGTGGTAGGGCCGGTGCTAGCGTTTGCGCTGATGGTGCCGGTGTTCTCCACCTTTTTGCTGGCCGACAAGATGATGCGACCGCCCTGCTGCTGCAGGCCATTGGCTTCGACGCGACCACTATTTCTCACCACACCGCCGACCAGGCGGTCCATAGATTGGGCGCTAAGAATAATCAGACCACCCGGGGCCTGCACTGCGTGGCGGTTCTCCACCAGGGCCTGAATCTGGCTCGGCTCGACGCGGATGCTGGTCAGGCGGTTGTTGCTGTCAAATTTGAGCTCGACCGCTTCACCGGCTGCAAGCGCGACCGTACCCATCTGGGCAATGATGGCGCCCTGGTTGCGCACCTCGGGTGCTAGCAATGCGATGTAGCCGCCCAGCGCCGATTTGATTTCACCTTCGTTCACGACGCTGCCCGCACTGCCGTTGCGCTCAAACCGATTTTTACCGGCCATGAAGTCGGCATCACTGATGCCGTGTGTGGTGGCAACGAGGCCGCCTACATCCACCCGCGCGTCCTTGCCGAAGTAAACGCCCGCCGGATTGGTGAGGATGACCTGGCCGTTGGAGCTGATGCGACCAAAAATCAGGCTGGGGTCCGAACTCATCACCCGGTTGAGCACCACGCTATTGGCGCCCGGCTGCTGGAACTGCACTTGCGCGTCTTTGCCGACGTTGAAGCTCTGCCAATTGATGGCGGCGCGGTCGCTGCCCTGCTGAATCACCATATTGGCGCCGCTGGTGCTGATCTTTGCCTGGCCCGCGCTGACCTGCCCGCCGGTGGGCAAGGCGCTAGGTGGTGGTGCCGTCTGGGGGTAGGCGCTTTGCGTCCAAAGACTCCCCAGAACCGCAGCAATGGCTGAGGCTGCCTTCGCACCAGAGCCGGGCTTGCCTTTGGCGTTGACGGTTTGGGCGGCGGCAACATAGGCTTGCTCGCGGGCGTTCCAGACATTGCGAAATGACTTGCTCATAGTGCGCGGCTCTGTGAGTGCATTAGGTTAAAAAAGCGCGTTGGGTCTTTGATCGCGTGTGCATCAGAAAGTCAAGCTTGAGGTGAACCATATGCGGTCTATCTGAAGCGTGCCATCGCCATCGGTACCGGTGGCCGTGGGCTTGGGGTTGCTGCCTTCGCGCTGAGACCAGGTGACCTTGGCATTGAAGCCCATGGGGCCTTGCCAAGCCGCACTCAAGCCATAACCGCGCAAGCGCATGTGTGTGGATGGGTCAGAGGCGGTAGTTGGCAGCGCGGTCACCCAAGCTTGGTCTATGAAACCGCTCAGCACCCAAGCGGCATGCATGCGCCAGCGCCATTCGCCAGTGAGCAGTTGGCCGCGCTCACCACCCAACTCGCTACTGGGGTAGGCGCGCACGGTGCTGGCACCGCCGACGTAAAACTTCTCAGACGAGTCCAGCAACTGCGTGGCGTGTTGGCCCTGGAGATTGAGGAGCAGCGTGTGGTCCGCATTCAATGATTGTTGTCGGCTCAGGGTGTAGTTGAGTTTGGTGTAGTCTCGGCCCAGGGTGTCGATCTGGGTGTGGGCCTTGACTCGGTCAAGTTGACCTCTTATCAATTGCAATGAGGCACTGTTCGCACCACCTCCACCTAGATCGTCAAAAACGTTGCCAGAAAAACCCAGTCGCAGGCTGTTGGACTCGTAATCGGCGTAGCTATTGGAGTCGCTGGTTTTGTTCATACTGTCGTTGTAAAAACGTTTGTTATCCAGACCCCCCGAAAAATACAAATTGCGCATGCGCTGACGCACGACTGGATAGTTCCAGTCCAAGCCCATGCTGTCGGATCTGCCTTGAATGTCCAAGCTCAGCAAGCTGCTGGGGCCTTCGATGACTTTGTGGTTCATCGTGCTGCCGTTGACTCCAAAGCGCAAGCCGTTGTAGCCAACAGGGACGGTCAGGCTCATTCGAATGTACGCACTGCCTTGGGTGCGCAATGCGTTCAAGTTGATCAATTCGCCTTGGGCGCCAGGGCTATTGATGTTCATGTTCAGCATGATGCGGTTGCTGCCTGTTGAGCGCGCACCCGTGTTGTCTAGGGTCACTTCGCCGTAGATCAAAGCCTCGTCGCCGATTTGAATCGCCAAGCCCGTTTCGCCTTCGGCCTGGCCCGGAACCAAGGTACCCGCGACGCTGATGCCGGGCAGGTCGTCGGCCAAGAGCAGTGCACGGTCGAGGGCCAGTGTGTTCAATGGCTCGCCGGCTTTTTGTTGTTTCTCGAAGAAGGCCTGCACCTTCGAGGTAAGAACGCGCTTGGAGGGTTCGCCCTCTAGGCGCAGGCCAGCAAACCGTGCTTCCACCACTTGCAGGGTGATGATGCCCTCGCTGATGTCTTGCTCCGGCAAATAAACCCGCGCCAACCATCCGGACTCGCGGTAGGCAGCGGCCACAGCGTCTGTAGCACGCTGCAGGCCAGCAAAGTCCAGCGTGCGCCCAACGAATTCGCCCAAACCAGGCATTAAATCTTGGGTGCTCAAAAGACGGTTTCCGGCCAACTGAAACGATTTGACGTTCACTGTCACTCCGTCTTGAGTTTGGATCTCGGGAGGTGGTGTGACAGGGGCGGGACGCACTGCTTGCGGTAGGCGCTGTTCTCGGTTCAGCTCAATTTGCTGACGTGTACTACCAGCGTCAGGTAGCGTTTGGGCGCTTGGGTATAAGTGGACAGCCGCAACAATTGCAAAAATCAAATGAATGCGATAAGTTTCAACACCCATGTTTTGACTCGCCAAAGTAAATTAATTTGTTACCCACAAGGCCGAACCATAGTTGAGCATTTTTGATATCTCCAACAAATTCCAACAAACCGGGGAGATTCTTTTCTTTTATTTATCTATCCCAAGAAGCCATCAAAAGCCGACGGATCCTGCATTCGTTGGCAGGACGAGCTAACCGCAATTTATTTGCGGGCTGGGGTGTTTGCTACCCCCCTCTGGACATTGCAATAGAGGGGATTTGCTCGGCATTAACCATCGGGCCGCCGGCAGCGTTTCAGTTACCTTGGTTTCCCTCAAAACCTGTAATTGAGGGAAACCCACAAGCGTGGAACTCGATCATTCGGGTCCGATTGGGGCACGCCGCCTTCCATTCGCCAAGCCAAGCTAGCGTCGGCAGACCAATCTTCGTATGTCGTACGGATACCAATGCCTGCGCCCGCTAAATTGCGATTATTGCTAGCGCTAGGGTCCCACGGACGGACAAACTTCTGCACTGCGCCCGCATCCAAAAATAGGTAGGGACTAAATTGTTCCCATTGGCCGCGTAACTCTGCCTGGACAAGCCAGCCTTTGTCCCCCAGTGCTTCACCCGTTGGGTAAGCCCTCACACCATTGGCACCTCCAAGCACAAGCTTCTCTGAGGAATCTAGGTTTTTGTCAGTCCATTGACCCAAAAATCGCAGGTTAGCTTCAAGGTCATTAGGCAATGCCTGCTTTCGCACCACGTCCAATGTCAACTTAGAGAAATTACCTGCTGCATGTAGCGTTTCAGTATCGATCTCTAACAGCTCTGCATCTAAAAACAACTTGCCTGAAAAATAGCTCAGCGAGCCGTATGTGACCCCCCCTCCTAACCAGTCATCACGCTGATCAAAATTTATTGCTAGCGTTAGCAATTCGCTACTTTTTTGATTGTCCAGATCTTCCTTAAGATCGTGCATACGCTTTTTTTGAATTTGGCCATTTAAATTTAGATTTCGACCACCAGAGCGTAGCCATGAATAACTCATTCCTACAGAAGCAACATCGGAGGCACCATAGGCGTTCGCTTTGGTAAATTCGTCACCCAAGCGGTACTCTGTCTTGGACAAGCTAGCTTGCAGACGCAATCCGTCCCCCCACGCAGGAAAGCTGTAAGCCATGGTGCCCAAGGTCATGTCACCGGCAGATTTAACGATGTTCACCGTTAGTTGATCACCCGCCGTTAAAGGACTATTGACTTGCATGTCCAACCTCGCACGGTATAAGCCGGTGTAGAGGTTACCCATATTGTCTGCACCAAGCTGCCCGGTTATAAGATCCGTTCGCTGCATGTTCAGTGTTAAATCCCCCGTGCCTTCAGCCTCACCAGGTTGCATGACGGGCTGGAGCCAGTAACCCGGCAGGTCTGACAAAAGCAAGGTGGCGCGCTCCAGAGACGCATTGGTGATCACCTCGCCCGGCTTCAGGGGTGTCAGAAAAGAAGCTGCTGTCTGCGCCTTTTCGTCGCCAACAAGGCGAACCTCACCGTACCGCCCTTCTATGATCTGCAGACGCAAATTGCCACCCTCCATGGTTTGTGCGGCTACAAATGCACGCGCCAAGGGGTAGCCAGCTGCCCGATAGCAAGCAGAGACTTTGTCCGCCAAATCCTGCAAACCGGCGAGGTCATAGGGCTTGCCTAGCGAGGCCGTCCCCAGACAGGCTTCCAAGGTAATGGAGTCCAGTGCGCTATTACCCTCGAACTGCACATTGCTCAGCATCACTTGTGGTCCACCGGGTGCTGCTCGCTGTGCGCTGGGTGCCTCGATCTTGAAATCGACTGTCTTGGGCAGGGGTATCTCGCGGTGTTGCTCTTGCAGTAGTCGACCTGCGTCAGGCGCCGTCTGTGCCTGACTCGCCTGGCTCAACAGCAGGGCAAGCAGTGCCAGCGAGGCGCAGGTGAAGCTGTGGTGTTTGAATAGGGTGCGGTTCATGGTAGATCGAATTTTCACAATAATGAATTAGGAAAGCATGGTCACGCTCAAGGCTTTGCCGGGAGCTTCATACCACCGTCGATCAGTTTGATGCGCATGTTCCCTTGCGCATCGCGGCCAGAGGCATCCTTATCCACCATACGCAATGCACTGGGCGACGCCGCTTGGGGCGGGATGGCTTGGGTCGGCGGCGCCGTCGCAGCCGTTTCGCTTTGCCCTTGGGCGTAAGCCCACTGTACACAGACCATCAGTGCGACGGCGCTAAGCCTGGAGACAAGAATAGGTTTGAAGTTCATGACCTAGGTTCCAAAAATGAAATGGTGGCGTAGAAGACCCATGGCAACTGGGCGCATCAAGGTGCTGGTTTCTTCTTTTTGTCGTCCGGGGGCACATTCGGATCTTGGTTGCCGGGATTTTTATTAGGCTGCGTCGGGGTAGCGGGCGGACCAGCAGGTACATTGCCGGGCGGCGGCGGGGTGTACTTAGGGTCGTCCGGCGGATAGATATTGGCCGTCGTGACCACGAACTCAGGCAGGATGTAGTTAGACGCGTCAGCGCCGCTGATCGTTAGGCCGTTGATGGCGACGATCTTGTTTTGGCCCACGGTCTTGTCGACAAAATTTCCGCTGGCTTTGCTGGTCTCCAGCTTCACCAAATCCCCCTTAAGTACATTACTGCCGGCATTGCTAGAGATGAGCTTAGCCGACGTTTTGCCGTCGTATGGCTTGTTAGCCGCCAGCGCCAGCCCCTTGAACTCCAAAGTCCTCGGCACAACAGTCAGTTCGCCTTTTTGATCTCCGTCATCGGTAAAGAGATAGCCATCGGTGGAAATCAGGCCTCCGCGGTACATAAGGTCGTAGCTGCCCACCTTGTATTGGCCCGCGTTGCTGCCTAGTGCGCCAGGAGAACCGATGAGGGCCGTGCCGCTCACACCAGCGGTGCTGGCGGTATCGCCAAAAAGAAAGCCTTCCAAGGTGTAATCCTTGTTCACGCCATACCCGTACGGAATAACCTGATTAGGTATGGGCTTGACCTTCACAAACGCGTACGCTTCGGAGAACACATTGAAACCTTGGGTCGGCATCTGACAAGTCGAGAACATGTGCAGGCATGTGATCTTGCCTGTGGCTTCGTCGAAGGTGGTGCCAAAGCGCTTGCCATCCGGTTTCTGGCCACTGAGCCAGATGTAAGTGCCTTGTGGGCCTTCTCCTACTGCGAATGTCGGCATGAACACATTCGTGAGGGCGGCCGTGAAGGTGGAATTGGACGTGTTCTGGCTGTCGAACCACATCGCCGTCGACAGGGTCACCACACCAGTTCCGGCATCGATACTGCCTGCCGGCCCGATGGTCAGTGTGGGAAAGCCCGACTTTTTCTCCTCTGCCACAGCAGCGGTGTTCTTGGTGCCCGCTATGGCGGTGAAGTCGCCGTTGTCGGTGGTCAGCGCAGCATTGATGTTGATATTGCGCCCGGCCAGCAAAGTGAGCTTCCCGCCCCGCCCATTGACGTTGTTGACACTCAGGGCATCCTTCAGCGTGATGTCATTGTTGGCCTGCAGCGTCACATCGGTGCCGTTATCTAGCATCGCTTTGAGAACGGTTGGTGTGATGCTGGAATTGTCCTTGGGCTTGTTGCCAAAGGTGGCGGATTCCACCGTGTCGCTGGGCTTGACCACCGCTTTGCCGTTGATGCGGTATGCTAAAGACCCCACGCCTTTGACCCAGGCCTTGCCGTCGATTTCAACAACCCTTGCGTTCTGCAATTTTTGCCAAGGCTCCGCCCCGCCGAAAATCGAATTGCTTTCATTGAGCTCGCCGCGGACGCCCTTGTTGCCATCGCCCCAACTCACTGCGCCTTCATCGAAAAAGCCGGAGTGGACAACATAGTTGCCGTTGGACAGGACCGTCACCCCAGACGCCCCCAGGTTGTTCTTACCCACATTGTCAAAAAAACCTTCTCTACCAACCAAGGAGTTCTCTGCGCTGACAACGCCTGTGAGACCTTTGCTGCCGTCGACCCAGGTGACAGCGCCCTGCCGACCGGGGGCGGAGACCACAAAGTTGCCACTGCCCGGGGTCCCCACTTCATGGAAGTCGAATCCAAGTCCGCTGAAATTCCCATCACCGACCAAGGAATTGCTTGAATCGACTCTGTAGTAAGGGGATGTTCCAGTGGGCTGGCCACTGATAGGCGAATTCCCGTCAAGCCAGGTCACCGCGCCAGCTTTGTCGCCCCAATCTGGATTCAGGATCACGTAATTGCCATTGCTCAAGGCCTTGATGCTGATGTTCTTCCCCGCCAGGAGCAGCGCATTGTTGGCGGTTTGTTGCCCTGTGATGCCGGTCTTACCGTTAACCCAAATTACCAATTCGGGCCCGGAATAACCC
Source organism: Comamonadaceae bacterium (assembly GCA_947447615.1). Taxonomy (GTDB): domain Bacteria; phylum Pseudomonadota; class Gammaproteobacteria; order Burkholderiales; family Burkholderiaceae_C; genus Allorhodoferax. The sequence goes on along the minus strand of CANFJQ010000027.1, from coordinate 7,516 downwards.
CCACCCCCGCTTTTCATTACAAAGTTGCCATTGGTCAGTTCGACCACATTCACCCCTAGATTAGGATCCTTATTACCCCAGACTCGCGCACCCATGAGTGAATTGGCGCTGCTCACCACACCTTTGATTCCCTTCGTGCCATCGGCCCACGTGACCGACGGAGACTCTACCGATGTCGGGGACAAAACCAAGTAATTGCCGTTGGTCAATGCCACGATGCCACGCCCCCCAATAACTGGGGGTGCGCCCAAGCTGTCTTTGGTGTCGCCTCCGATCAGGGAATTGCTTTCGCTGATTTCCCCGCTGACGCCCGTTGCGCCGCTTCCCCAGGTCACCGCCCCCCGATAGTTCGCCCACGAGGGCGCATTCACCACGTAGTTGCCGTTGCTCAAGACCACGGGAGCCTCCGTACGTCCATACTCGCCCCCCATCAGCGAATTGCTGCTGCTGATCCTGCCTGCCAGACCGGCGGTGCCGCTGCTCCAGGTCGTCGCGCCTTTGTTATTGTTCCAGTTAGGAGAAGACACCACGTAATTTCCGTAGCCCACCTCCACGACGCCGCCACTGCCAATCGAGTCTCCTTTCTTTTCACCGATCAACGCATTGGAAAGGCTGACAACACCGCTGACGCCACGGGTTCCGTCGCCCCATGCAACTGCGCCCAAACCCCCAACCCCTCGCACAGCCCCATACCATCCATTGGTCACCACGTAGTTGCCGTTGCTGAGCGGGAAAACACGCGTTTCATTCACGTCGTCTACGATCAGCAGGGTATTGCTGGCGTCAATTTCGCCGCTCACACCCGTGCTTCCGCTGCCCCAGGTGGCCCCTTTGCCACTGAGCGCCACGTAATTGCCATTGGCCAGCACGGTGACACCCTGGCCCGCTGCCATCGAAGCATTGCCCGTGGCGTACGAGGAGTTACTGGCACTCAGGTTGCCAACCATGGCGCCTGTTCCACCCAAGCCGGTGCTTCCATTGACAAACGTGACGGCACCCGTCTCATTTGGAGACTCGTAATATTTGTAGACATACCTGTCGCCCTCCAGGACCAACCTTTTTTGGGTGGTGGTGCCGATCTGCCCCTTCGGAGAACTGATCACAAAACTACCTGAGCCCGGTGCGCCCACTTCCACCACACCGCCACTGCCCAGCTTGTCGTTCAGGTAGCGACCCACCAGTGAGTTCGTGCTGCCAATCACACCCGTGACGCCAACATTCGGGTCCACCCAGGTCAAGGCGCCCGCCGACGTTTGGACTAGGCTGTCGTCGATGCCGACGCCGGCAATCGGCAAGGCGTTGGTGCCTGGTGAGGAGATCAGATATTTGCCGTTGCTCAGCTTGATCAAGCCGCCCGAGCCCACTCTGTCGCCTGTGTATTGTTGGGGGAAGTTAGCGGGCGGAGTAAAAAACGCACCGGTCAACGAGTTACCGGGGCTAACCGCCCCGCTCGCGCCCGATGCGGCAGCATTGGCGACCCAGGTGACCGCACCGCGCTCGGTTCCCCACTTCGGAGACAAAACCACATACCCCCCGTTGTCCAAGGCGGTCACGCCACCCGAACCCACGGCGTCGCCGTCAGTAGAGCCGACGAGGGAGTTACTCGCGTTGGGCCTGCCCTTAACACCCGCCGTACCGCTACCCCAGGTCACAGCACCGTAGCCGTCTTTCAGGACGTTTGATATGTTGTCGTGCCACTTGGGTGAACTAACCACATAGTTGCCGTTGGTCAACACCGTGACGCCGCCGGAGCCGACGCTCTTGTTGGAATTAATGCCAGTCAAGGAGTTGGCGGGGCTGACCGCGCCATTGAGACCGGTGCTGCCGTCGACCCAGGTGACAGCGCCCCCGCCCATGAACCAATTGGGCGAGACGACCACAAAGTTATTGCCATCGCCCACGGGAATGATGCCACCGGAGCTAATCTCGTCTGCGGAGTAACCCCCCGTCAGAGTAGAGATCAGCACCCCTCGCGGCGCGAACATCCAGACAGCCCCCGCTTCACTACCAACGCCAGTGGGCGAAGCCAAAGATGACGCTAGGACCTCGTTGCCATTTTTCAGGGTGAGAATTTTGTCGACCATCCCGACGTCATCGAAGGTGGTCACGTCAAGTACGAGCCGCTCGCTTTCGATGGTGATGTTTTTGGGGTCCAGCAGCAAACTGGCTGACTGTGTGGTGCCGGAATAAGAAAGGTTTTCTTTGCCCGACACTTCGACTGCGCCCTGGGGCGCGTCGATGTGGCCACCAAAACTGGTTTGCTGGTCGGACCAGACCACCACGCGGCCACCGGCGCCATGGTTGATCAGCGCAACATTGTCCCCCACGCGGACCGTCTGGGCGTTGGAAAGCGAGTCGTCCTTGCCTTGCCAACCGCCGCCCAAGCGGATGCGGCCCGCTTGCGCAGTGCCGCTGCTGTCGGCCTGAAAGCCTGCGACCACTAATTTGTTGGCGCTGGCAGAAATATCGCCACCCTGCACGCCCGTGGCGCTGACCTGGCCGGACATCCACGCAAGACCACCGGTTGCGGCATCGCCCAGCATGCTGATGCTGCCGCCTTGGCCTTCGCGGCTGTCTGCGCTCAAACGCGCGGCCATGGCTTGATACAGGCTTTGGGCTGTTTGGGTGATGGTGCCTGCGCCTTGGGCAGCGCTGACGGTCGTGGCGCCAGCGTCAATCAATGTGCCAGCGTTGACCGCGATGCTGCCGCCGCGCCCAGTGGCGCTGCTGGCGTCAAGTTGACCCGTGTGGCTGACGATGTCGGCTGACAAATTTATGCTGCCAGTCACGTCTGCCAAGGTCTGTGCCTGTGTCACGCCGCTGTGATTGATGACTGAGGCCGCCAGCTTAGCTGCCGCCTGCGCTGTGAGGTAAATCGTTCCGCCATCGGAGCGAATACCGCCGTTTTGCTCAATAGCGGCCTCCAGGGCGCCTTCACTCACGCGCAGCAACACTGGGCCGCCCAAATCCAGAGTGACGGTGTTGGCCGCCGCCAGTGCCACTTGGCCGGCGTTGGCCGTGATCTGGCCGCTGTTGACCACCCGTGCTGCAATCAGCGCAACGGCGCCTCCATTAGCAGCGGTGATACGACCCTGGTTCTCAACCGATGCGGCACTCTTGCCCGAGAATTTGTAGTTCCCCGCCATGAAGTCCGTGGTGCTGATATTCTGCGTGGAGCCCACCAATGCACCGACATTGACCTGCGCGGTAGGCGTAAATAGCACGCCGTTGGGGTTCACGAGAAACACTTGCCCGTTGGCATTGATGGAACCCTGAATCACTGACACATCGGCGCCCAGAACCCGGTTGAGGGCCACAGCCTGTGCCGAGGGCTGGACAAAGTTAACTTTGGAGTCCGACCCCACCGAAAAGCTTTGCCAATTGATGGCCGCTTTGTTGCTGCTCTGTGTAATCGTAAGTGCGTTGCCTGACTGACTGATGGCAGCCTGGCCGGCCACCACTTGTCCACCAGTGGGCAAGGTGTTGCTTGCTGGAGAGGCCGCCAACGTCATGCCGGTGGCACTTAGGAGCACAGCGGCCAAAAGCGTCCCCGAAACTCCAGAGGACTTGCCGCAGCTGCGCGTGTTCTCTGCAACAGCAACATAAGCACCCAAGCGCTCGCTCCAAATTTTTTGATGAATAAGATTCATGTCGATCCTTTCCCGCACTTCCACGGATATCGTGTGCCATCCAACTTGACATCATCTTGGCAGTACAGTCCGGTGTAATACCAACCAATTCCAAAGAACTTCAAAAATCGGGCAGACTTGCGTTGCCAAGAAGGCGGGGCAATAAAATGCTTGGTCTGGACGATTACAACAAGGATCAACAACCATCAAAGCCAACAAAAGCCAACATAGACCGCCACGGTGCAAGGCCCAAACGTCGCGGGCCTGAACAGACGGTTTAACGCGGCAAGCACCTATGTCATGCAGTTAACTCTTGTTCGAATCTGCTTATTTTTGGCGACTGTTCTAGGGCTGGGCGGCTGCTCGCCCGTGGTCGAGTCGACGCCTGAGCCCCGAATCCAGACTTTGGAGTGGCGCATCGACACGGGAGGTAAAGACACCTTGGCCGATGCGCAAAAAGCTAGCGACTGGAAGCCGATGCCACAATTGAAATCATGGGGCTTTGGTGCAGAGACTATCTGGGTTCGGATGAATCTTCGAGCCGCCGATAAAGGCGATGAAGAACCTTGGCTGCTAAGTGTCCGCCCGAATTTTCTGGATTACTTGACACTCTACGATCCGGCTTCGAATGTAGTGCTGCGCAGTGGCCGCGCCGTTGCGCCTAGTGCCGACGAATTGGCATCGATCTTCTTCACATTCGAAATCCCTGCGCTGCAGCACGAACGAACAATATTCCTGCAACTGCGCTCCATTAGCTCTAGGCTAGTGGATGTCGAGGTCTTACCCCAAGCACAAACGAACAAAAAAAATCTCTATCAGGGTTGGTTGATCGGGTTTTTGGGGGCTGTCGCATGGGTCCTCGCACTCTCAGCCTTCGGACAATGGTTCATGGCTCCAGAAAAGGTCATGCTCGCCTTCGCCGCAAAGCAGACGTTTGCAACCCTCTGGGTCTTTTTCAACTTCGGCTTTGGTCGTGTAGTGTTTGGGCCAAGCTTGCCCGAAGGGTCTCTGACTGTGCTGACATCGGCCATCTCAATATGGACAATTTTTACTCTTTTTTGGTTTTTCAGTATTCTCCTTGAGGAGTACCAGCCATCGGGTGCTAGCTATCGGGTTTATCGGTTCATCATCTCACTGCTTCCCCCATTTCCGGCACTCCTTTACCTTGTTCCGGGCAGTTTGATCATGTTCACTGCAAATATTGTAATTTTGATTTTGATTTTTTTACTGCTATTGGTGGCAACCACTATTCGTTCCAATCAACCGAGTTTACTCATTCCTCGCGCAGTTCTGATTGTGTATTTGCTGATTTACAGTATTCCAATATGCGTTCCAACACTGATGCACATAGGGTTGATTGAGGCCCGTTCTACCTTTTTTTACGGACTTCTAACACACGTTGTGCTAGATGGTTTCGTGATGTTTGCTCTGCTTCAATTTCGCGCTCGCGCGATGCGGGAGCAGCAGTATCAAATTGCGATGGACCTGCAGCGCAGCCAGCAGGAGGCAGAGGAAAAACAACGCCACTTAAGGGAACAAGGTCAATTATTTGGATTACTTGCGCATCAAATGAAAACGCCGCTCTCTACATTAAGCATGTTGATGGAAGTCGGACCGCTCAAACCGGATTTAATGAAGCGAACTATCAAAGACATAAATTCCACCATCGATCGTTGCGTTCAAACCGGGCAACTTGCAGAGGAGGGGCTCCGCGCAGAGCCGGAACTAGTGGACGCTGTGGCACTCTCACGCAACTACGTCGCACTTTGCCGGTTTCCGGACAGGGTTGACTGGACGGCTTCCATCGAGACATGCGTTTTTAGTACCGATCCACAAATGTTAGCGATCGTGATGGGAAATCTGCTCGATAACGCCTGTAAGTTCGCCACGCCTGAAAGTCGCATCATCCTAAACCTCAACAGCGCTATCCAGGACGGTAAAGCAGGATGGCGGTGGGAGTTTATTAATCAGGTTCGACCGGGGGATTTTCCCGATGCCGGCCGTTTGTTTGAAAAGTACTACCGAAGCGCTAGTGTTCGACGAGTTGCAGGTTCGGGACTTGGACTCTTCCTCGTAAGGGGCCTGGTCGTCCTAATGCAAGGTACGATCAATTACCGCCCCCAAGGCGATCAGGTTGTATTTAGCCTATGGCTCCCTGAAAAGCTAGACAGAGGTTAGACATTGTTGGCATTGGGTCTGGCCGAAGTTCAAAATGACTTGGAACATTCAAAGTTTCAGCACCCGAAGCGCAATGGAAACCAACGCACTAAAAATATTGCTTGTTGAGGACGACGACGACTTGCGCGGCGCGACGCTCGCGTTTTTACAACGTGCAGGGCATTTCGTCCGCGGCGTGACCATGGCCGAAGAGCTTCAAGACGTCGCCGGTGGCTTTATTGCTGACGTCTACTTGGTCGATATCAACTTGCCTGACGAGGATGGGCTTAGCCTGACCAAGCGCCTTCGCGCCTCGCACCCGAGTGCGGGAATCATTATCACCACAGGGCGCACGCATATCAGTGACAAGGTGGCCGGCCACGAAAGCGGGGCAGACTTTTATTTGACGAAACCAGTAGATCCTGACGAGTTGATCGCCTTCGTTAACTCTTTAGGCAAGCGAAAGCACAATCATATTGAGCAAGACAACTTGATGAAGCTCGATCTGGTGCGCAGGCAATTGCTTGGCCCCAACGGGGCAGTTGATTTGACCACAAGCGACACGCTAATCCTTAACGCACTTATTCGCGCACCTGGGCAAAGTCTGGAGCGATGGCAAATCGGGGAACTTATCAATGACGGGAAGCCAAATCCCCCGTCAAGAGCTACGATTGAGATGCGTATTACACGATTGCGTAGAAAGTTGGCATCAGCGGGTGCGCCTTCTCTCAGCATCAAGTCAGAGTATAAAATTGGATACACATTGTGCTGCTCGGTGGTGATCCGATAGTTTCTTTTGGGGATTGTCTCTTGAGGGCCCGATTAAATAATTTGGGGTCGGTTTCACAGGAAATGCCTGTTCCCTGGCTTTAGCGATGAGCTTCCCACCGCAGCCGCTTTAGAAATGCGCATCGCGAGCTTACGAAAATAATTGATTACCGCTGGCGCTACCTGGAATCAGAGCTGCTTACAACCGCGGCTATATGCTCTGCTGCAATATATATTGATTGGCTGATCAATTCGATTGAAGAATGTGCGCATATCAGGCGTTTTCTAAGCACTGCAATTTGAGGTGCGCGAAACCTTGGTAATCGACTTAGCTTCGTTGCGTGCTACAGCGGCCGCAGTTGCGCAATGCGCTGGGTGCCGCGCTGCAAGGCCTCGCGTGCGGTATGCACCGAGTGCGAGCCGAGCACCAAAGGATAGGGGTGCCGCACGGCAGAGCCCAAAATAAATGCGCAGTCGCCCTGTGCGCAAAACACAATTTCGCTAGCACCGTCGGCAAACACCGCCGCTTCACGCTCCAGCGTCTGGCCTGCCACTTCCAAGCGCCCCTGCTGGGCAAACACCCAGGCCAGCGTGTGTGCGGCAGGTAGCGTGTAAGTCCAGCGCTCGCCGCCCCGCAATTGCACCCACAGGTAGTTGGCATCAAACGGTGCGGGAATCGCGCTGCGTGCCTCGCCATAGCTGCCCAGCAGCACGGTCACCGGGCCGGATACCGGCACGTTTTCCGGTTGGATAAAGAGCGCAGAAGGTTCTGCGTTTTCATGCGAGGGCGGCATAGAAAACCAGATTTGAAACCCGCGAATCGCCTCTTCGCCCAGCGGCTTGGCGCGGTGCCAAATACCACCGCCGGCCATCATCCATTCGATGCCGCCGCGCCGTACGCGGTCTATTTGGCCTTGCGAAGTTTCATGCTCAATGTCAAAGCTCAAAGGAAAAGTCAGCGT
>CANFJQ010000026.1 GCA_947447615.1 Comamonadaceae bacterium | reverse complement strand
GCCACCACTTCAGCAGCTTTTTTCTCCCAGTGTGGATCGAGCAATTGCTTTTTGAGCAAATGGCCGCCCACTTGTTCAATCCACTGCGGGTCAATCGCCGCTATACCGCGCCCGAACAAGCGCGTGGTCTCGACCAACTCGGCCGCAATAATCCAGCGCCCCGGCTTTTTCACCAGATGCGCGCCCGGATGCGGGAAGAACTTGATACTGCGCGCGCCCAGGTATTCGCCCTGCTGGCCTTCAGCTTCGAGCTTGCAGCCCACATTGCCCAGCAAACCAGCCAGCATGGACAAATGCAACTGCTCGTAAGACGCGGGCGCCGTATTGATGCGCCATTGGTGTTCGGCCACCACGGTAAGCAACTGGCTATGGATGTCTTTCCATTCGCGCAAGCGGCGCACGCTGATGAAGTTTTGTCGCAGCAATTGCTCAAACTGGCGGTTGCTCAGCTTGTGCGCGCCGCTGACCTCGGCTTTGTCGCCACGCGCCGCGCCAATCCATTTCCAAAGTTTTAGGTAACCGGAAAATTCGCTTTTCTCATCGTCAAACTTGGCATGTGCTTGATCCGCCTGCTGTTGCGCGTCCATAGGCCGGTCGCGCACATCCTGCACACTCAGCGCCGAGGCGATGATGAGCACTTCGTCCAGGGCCTCACGCTTGCGCGCCTCCAAAATCATGCGGCCCACGCGCGGGTCTAGCGGCAGGCGCGCTAGCTCCTGGCCCAGCGGCGTGAGTTCATTGGCATCGTCCACCGCGCCCAGCTCTTGCAGCAGTTGATAGCCATCGGCAATCGCCCGGCCCGATGGGCGCTCCAAAAACGGAAAGTCTTCTACCGCGCCCAGACGCAGCGACTTCATACGCAATATCACCCCGGCTAATGAGGAGCGCAGTATTTCCGGGTCGGTAAAGCGCTCGCGCCCGGCAAAGTCTTTGTCCTCATACAGGCGGATGCAAATGCCATCGGCCACCCGCCCGCAACGCCCGGCACGCTGGTTGGCCGAGCTTTGGCTGATGGGCTCCACCAGCAATTGCTCCACCTTGCTGCGAAAGCTGTAACGTTTGATGCGCGCCGTGCCGCTATCAATCACAAAGCGGATGCCAGGCACCGTCAGCGAGGTCTCGGCCACGTTGGTGGCCAGCACAATGCGCCGCCCGGTGTGGCCTTCAAAAATGCGGTCCTGCTCGGCCTGGCTGAGGCGGGCAAACAGGGGCAGCACTTCGCAGTTGCGCAAGACCGGTTGGTGGCTCAGGTGGCGGCGCAAATGGTCTGCCGCTTCGCGGATTTCGCGTTCGCCGGGCAGGAATACCAAGATGTCGCCAGCCGCCCCGCCGCGCCACAACTCATCGACACCTTCGGCAATCGCATCGTTCACGTCGTAGTCGCGCCGCTCTTCAAAAGGCCGGTAGCGTTGCTCCACTGGAAACATGCGGCCCGACACCATGATCACCGGCGCAGGGGTCAGCGTTCTGGCCTCTTGCGTGCCTTGCAAACTGGCAAAGTGATCGGCAAAGCGCTGCGCGTCTATCGTGGCCGAAGTGACTATCACTTTCAGATCGGGCCGACGCGGCAATATCTGGCGCAAATAGCCCAGCAAAAAATCGATGTTCAGGCTCCGCTCGTGCGCTTCGTCGATGATGAGCGTGTCATAGGCCAGCAAGAGCGGGTCGGTCTGCGTCTCGGCCAGCAATATGCCGTCAGTCATGAGCTTGACCGAGGCATCGCGGCTTAAGCGGTCCTGAAAACGCACCTTAAAGCCCACCACCTCGCCCAAAGGCGTGTGTAATTCTTCGGCAATGCGCTTGGCCACGCTGCTGGCGGCGATACGGCGTGGCTGGGTGTGGCCAATGAGCTTGCCGCGCGGAGCGGGTTTGCCATTGGGCAGCACTTTGGGGTAATTACACAGCCCGCGCCCCATGGCCAGGGCGATTTTGGGCAGTTGGGTGGTCTTGCCCGAACCGGTCTCACCGCAGACGATGATGACTTGGTGGCGCGCCAACAAGGCCATGATTTCCTCGCGACGGGCGGAGACCGGGAGGTTTTCGGGGAATTCGATACGCAAAGGAGGGGAAGACTGCGGGGCGTTCACGCAAGAATTATCCCATGGCACACATTTACGTGCTACACTTTTTCACGTAATATCGTGAGGATTTACCATGAGCAACCTGACCATTTCCTTAGACGACACCATTATTCGCAAAGCCCGCATTCGCGCCATCGAAGAAGGCACCTCGGTCAGCGCCAAGGTGCGAGAGTTTCTGGCGCACTATGCCAAGGTGGACAGCACAAGCACCGCCGCCCTGCCCGATCTTCCGGTTTTTCAAGGCACGGGCGGTTTACAGCCTGGCATTGATCCAAGCAGCAACAAATCGATGTTGCAAGCCGCCGACGATCTCGACGCCACCGCGTAGGGCTGCAGGTGACACCCGACGTCAATGTTTTGGTCGCCGCATCGCGGGCCGATCACGTGCACCACGCCAAAGCAAAAAAGTGGCTGCACTCGGCGCTGGAAAATGCCCGTACCGGCACGGCACTCGGTCTGCTAGGAACCGTGGTTGCCAGCTACTTGCGCCTGGTGACGCACCCCAAAGTGTTCGCTCAGCCCACCCCCAGTGACGATGCCATTGCCTTCATTGACGCGCTTCTGCTTCAACCAGGCGTTGCCATGCTGGCCCCGCAAAACGAATGGCCCCAGCTGCGCACCCTGTGCCAAAAGCTGGCCCTGCGTGACAACGATATTCCAGACGCGTGGATTGCAGCGTGCGTGCTCGAGCGGCAGGAAACCCTTGCAAGCTTTGACCGGGATTTCGTGCGCCTGTTACCAGCCAAGCGACTCGTTCTGCTTGAAGCCTAAGTGGCACCAAAAAACGCACGTATGACTGCGTCCTCCCATAGGCTTGCGCTTTCGGTACATTAGTGACACCCAGCCACTTAGCCACCCAACAGTCCACCCGCCCCCCCCATGACCTCTGTCTTTAACTTCACCTTCGTGCCCTGGTTCAGGTCGGTGGCGCCCTATATCCACAAGTTCCGGCACCAAACCTTTGTCGTCGGCATTGCAGGAGAAGCGATTGCGGCGGGCAAGCTGCCGCACCTGGCACAAGACCTGGCCATGATCCAAAGCATGGGCGTCAAAGTGGTGCTGGTGCATGGCTTTCGGCCCCAGGTGAACGAGCAACTCAAAGCCAAAGGCCATACCGCCAAGTATTCGCACGGCATCCGCATTACCGACGAAATCGCCCTCGATTGCGCGCAAGAGGCCGCAGGCCAACTGCGCTACGAAATCGAAGCGGCCTTCAGCCAGGGCCTACCCAATACGCCCATGGCCGATTCCACGGTGCGGGTGATCAGCGGCAACTTCATCACCGCGCGCCCGGTGGGCATTGTCGATGGCGTGGATTTCCAAAACTCCGGCGTGGTGCGCAAAGTCGATACCGCAGGCATTAGCAAAGTGCTGGACATGGGCGCCATGCTGCTGCTCTCGCCCTTTGGTTTTTCGCCTACGGGTGAGGCTTTTAACTTAACGATGGAAGAAGTCGCCACCTCGGTGGCCACGGCCTTGCAGGCCGATAAACTGATTTTTCTGACCGAGGTTCCCGGCATCTTGCAGCGTCCGCTCGAGCCGCTGAGCGAGGACAACCCGGTGGACACCGAACTCCCGCTGGCCGCTGCCGAGGCCTTGTTGCTGGAAGCGCCCCCTGCACGTGAGCCCGTCGATGTGGGCTTTTATTTGCAGCATTGCGTAACCGCCTGCAAAGGCGGTGTCGAGCGCAGCCACATCATTCCCTATGCGGTCGATGGCGCCATCTTGCTAGAGGTCTATGTGCATGACGGCATAGGCACCATGATCGTCGATGAAAAACTCGAAAGTCTGCGTGAGGCTACCGAAGACGATGTAGGCGGCATCCTCAAGCTGATCGAGCCCTTTGAAAAAGACGGTACCCTGGTCAAACGCAGCCGCACCGAAATAGAGCGGGATGCGTCCAGCTACACCGTCATTGAGCACGATGGCGTGATCTTCGCCTGCGCCGCGCTCAACCCCTACCCCGAAACGCGCACCGGCGAGATGGCAGCGCTCACCGTTTCCCCCGACGTGCAAGGTCAGGGGGACGGCGAACGTGTGCTCAAACGCATTGAGCAACGCGCCCGCGCCGCCGGTCTGGAAAGTATTTTTGTACTGACCACCCGCACCACCCACTGGTTTTTAAAACGCGGCTTCGTGCTGGTGGACGCCGACTGGCTGCCCGAAGCGCGCAAACGCAAATACAACTGGGACCGCAAGAGCCAGGTGCTGGTGAAAAAGCTGGGCTAATTCCTCTTGACCTACTTCGCGTCACTGCGAGGAGCGAGAGCGACGCGGCAGTCCATCGCGCCGGAAACAGAAGTTTCTACCAAACCTTGGATTGCCACGGCCTGCGGCCTCGCAATGACCGAGTCCGCATCACTGCTAAATGCCTGGTGCTGCCCTTGGTCAGGCCTGGCTTAGCTCTACAGCGCTGCGGCGCAACCCAGTATGCCGCCAGGCGATCATCGCGGAAGTGATGGCTACATCGCAAAAGCAAAAGAAAGACCAGTTGGCAATCGAGCCGCCTAAAAAAGTCCAATCGATCGCCGTGCAATCACCGCTGCCTTTGAAGACCATGGGGATCACGCGTTGCAGCGGAAAGCTTTCAATCATGCCGTACAAGTCGCGCCCGCAAGTGAACACCTCGGGCGGGTACCACTGCAAATAACTCTGGCGCGCAGCGACAAATGCGCCAAAGCCCGAAAGCAGAAAAATGAATACCCCAAAACCCACCCATGCGCCCGGTGACTTGCGCGTGGCCGCCACCGCCGCCAAAAGCGCCACCAGCACAAAGGCATAGCGCTGCACGATGCACATGGGGCAAGGCACCAGCCCAACTACATGCTGCAAATACAAACCAAATACCAGCAATAAAACCGCCACCAAGGCCGTCAGTCCGTAAATCCGCCGCGGGTGGGCATCTAGCAAGTCAAAAAGCACATTCACACGTTTTCCCTTTTTTCAAACATCCCTAGGAATCCATTGCATAAGTCCAAACCCGTCATTGCGAGCGAAGCGAAGCAATCCATTTTTGCCTGTAAATCGAACACACATGGATCGCCACGTCGCTGCGTTCCTCGCGATGACAAACTTGGCAGGCGCCGTGGGTCTCGCCCGGACCGAGCTGAGGATTATCCGCCTGCATCCTAGGGGACTGCCCGCCAAAGGGAATAAGATCGCGCTTTAGGCTGCATGCTTTTCTGCGCTACATCAAAGGTTTTACTTCATGGCACGTTCCGTCACCTGTATCAAACTCGGCACCGAGGCCGAAGGTCTGGATTTCCCGCCCTACCCCGGCGAATTGGGCAAACGGATTTGGGAGAGCGTCAGCAAAGAGGCCTGGGCCGCTTGGCTCAAGCACCAAACCATGCTGGTTAATGAAAACCGCCTGAATCTGGCCGACGCCCGCGCCCGCCAGTACTTGGCGCGCCAAATGGAAAATCATTTCTTCGGCAGCGGCGCCGATGCGGCCCAGGGCTACGTGCCGCCATCGGCCTGAGCCCAACGCGACCGCCAACGCCCGTGGCCGCAGGCGCCACATGCATTTTGGATACGGCCTTCGGGGCGGGCGCCGGATTTTTACGTGCCTGGCAGGCCAATGCGGACGCTCCCTCCAACACGGATCTGTTGCACTATGTCGCCCTTGTGGAGGCGGACTGCTTGCCTGGCGCTGAAACGACCACCGTTTCTACCGAATCTGCGCATGCGCTGGCCAAGGCCCTTGGCGCCCTAGGCGTCGCAGGGCCACCCGCGCCGGGTTTTTACCGCCTACCGTTTGACCAAGGCCGCGTACTGCTGACTTTATGCATTGGTCCTCGGGCCACCAGTTTGGCGCAGTTGGGAATGCAAGCGGACCACATCCTTGTAGACAACGAAAAGTCATGGACAGAGAACGAACTGCACCGGCTGCAAGCGCTGGCACGCCGAGGCACCACATTAGCCTGGGCTGACGCCCGTCATCAGACTGACAGCAACCCGGCAATGGATGCCGCGCTATGGAAACCGCGCGGCGACGGAACGCTGGTTTTTGACCCGGCCTGGACTTTTCGCCGCAGCCGCACGGCGTCTATGCGGGCCTTTGAAAAGGCCGGTCGCTGCACCGTGATCGGCGCGGGCATAAGCGGCGCATTGGTGGCGCGTGCCTTGGCTTTGCGTGGCTGGCAAGTCACCGTGCTGGAACAAAAGGCGCAGGCGGCATCCGGAGCATCTGGCCTGCCCGCAGGCTTGGTCAGCGCCAGTGGCAACTCCCCCGCCGACCCGCTGTATGGCCTGACCCGCAGCGCCTACCATCTGACGCGCCAGATGCTGCAATCGTTGCTGGTGCAAGGCGAAGACTGGGATGAAGGCGGCGCGATCCGCGCGTTTGCGCCGGGCAGGCGACGAGGCAAAAACAGCACCGAACAGGCCGGCGCAAATGACGATACAGCGAGTCTTAACGATGCAAACGCGCGCAGTTCGTGGCGGCCCGAGGCGCTATGGCTGAAGCCGCAGGCTTTCATACGCGCCTGCCTAGCCACCGCTGGCGTAACACTGCAATGCGACGCAAAAGTACACCGTCTGCGTTGTGATGCGGGGAAGTGGCAGGCTTTAGACGCGCAAGGGGGGGTACTTGCAAGCAGCGAATTGCTAGTGCTTTGCAATGCAATGGACGCCGCGCGCCTTTTGAACCAACCCAAGGACGCGGCAGCCGACCCGCTAAGCCCCGCCGCCCGCCGCGCCTTAGCGGAGCTGCACCCCACGTACGGCAGCGTCAGTATTGGCCCGGCAGCGGATTTAGCGAGCCGACCCACACTACCCGTACATGGGCAAGGCCATTTTTTGCCCGCAGTGCCGGGCGCTAAGGGTTTGCAATGGCTGGCCGGGGCCGGTTTTGAAACCATGGACAGCGCCAGTGATGCGGACTGCCATCAGGCTAACTTGGCGCGCGTTGCGCAGCTGGTACCTGGCCTGGCAGGGCCCTTGCAAGCGCAATTGAAGGCAGGGGACCTTAGCCTGTGGCGCGGGCAGCGCTGCGTTTCGCACGACCGCTTGCCGCTGGTGGGGCCTGCCACTGCCGGCGGCGCAAACGGCTTGTGGATGTGTCTGGCCATGGGCGCACGCGGCCTCACGTTTGCAGCCCTGTGCGCAGAATTGCTGGTCGGGCGTTTGATGGGCGAACCGCTGCCCCTGCCCAAGCGCTTGGCGCGCTTGCTCGATGCGCAGCGTATGCAAAATCGAAGCAGTCAGAAGACCTAATAAGCGCGCTGCACGCGGCAAGAAATACCGACCCTAAGGTCTTAGGCGCGAAGATGAAGGTGACACGCCAATCCAGTTGTCAGCGATTTTTTAAATAAGGCTTACCCAAAGCCGCAGGCGCCACCGCACGCCCCACAAAACCGGCGAGCAAGACCACCGTCATCACATAGGGCAAGGCCTGAATCGCCTGAACCGGCACCGCGCCCACACCGGGAATGTCCACGCCTTGCAAGCGCATGGCAATGGCATCGAGCAAGCCAAACAGCAGGCAAGCGCCCAATGCGCCCCAGGGTTTCCAGCGCCCAAAGATCAAAGCGGCCAGCGCCATAAAGCCGCGCCCGGCAGTCATATGCGGCGAAAAATTGGCGCTTTGCGCCAGCACCAGGTAGCTACCGGCCAAACCGCACAAAAGCCCATTGATAGCCAAGGCCGCATAGCGCAAGCGCTGCACCGATACGCCAGCCGCATCCACCATTTGCGGGTTCTCACCGACCGCCCGCAAACGCAAACCAAAGCGGGTGCGGTACAGCACATACCAGGCCACGGGCACCAAGGCGTATGCGCAATAGACCAGCAGGTTGTGGCCGAGCAGCGACTGCCCAAGGACGGGACCCAACCACGGCAGCGGCTGCACCGCTGCTACCAACCATTGCCAATGCGCCTGCACCCGCACATCCACAGAAAGCGGTGGAGTTTGTCCGCCTTGTGCGAACCACGCGATGCCCAGTACCACCGTCAGGCCTGCGGCGATGATATTGAGCGCTACGCCGGACACCACCTGGTCGCCGGGATAACTCACGCAGGCCAGCCCATGCAAAGACGACAGCAAAACGCCCACCAGCATCGCGGCCAGCAGCGCCAGCGTGGTGGAACCGGTAAAAGCGCCCATGGCGCCGGCCGCAAAGGCGGCAAACAGCATCTTGCCTTCGAGCCCAATGTCCACCACGCCCGAGCGCTCGGAAAACAAACCGGCCAGCGCGCACAAGACCAGTGGCGTGGCCAGGCGCACCGCCGAAGCCAAGACGGTAGCGATCAGCGTCTCATCCATGCCTGGCTCCCGGAACGTGCAATACGCGCAAGAACGCCGCCAGCGGTCTGGCCACCACATAGCTCATGGCGCCGGAAAACAGCACCACAAAACCTTGCAGCATGACCACCATGTCGCGGCTAAAACCCGGCACATCAAAAGCCACTTCGGCCCCGCCCTGAAACAGCGCGCCAAATAAGACGCTGGCTAGCAAAATGCCTGCCGGATGGTTGCGCCCCATCAAAGCCACGGCGATACCGGTGAATCCGGCGCCACTGACAAACTCCAGCACCAGTCTGCCGCTGACCCCAGCCACTTCATTCATACCCACCATGCCCGCCAGCGCGCCACTAATCGCCATCGCCAGCACAATATGCCGCTGTGGCCGGATACCCGCATACGCCGCCGCGCCAGGACTGGAGCCCACCGCCCGAAGGCGGTAACCGCTACGGCTGTGCCATAGAAAAAAATACACCGCAATGCAAGCCAGCAAAGCCAGCAGCAAGCTAGCGTTGAGCGGCGAGCCGGGCCAATCGACGCCCACCAAGGCGAGCAATTCACGGACCGACATCAAATGTGCCGAAGGCGCAAAGGCCGCGCTTTCAATCGCCACATTGCCCGGCGCGCGCAATTGGTTGACCAGCAAATACACCAGCAAGGTGCTGGCTAAAAAGTTGAACATGATGGTGGTAATCACCACATGGCTGCCCCGATAGGCTTGCAGATAGCCGGGGATCGCCGCCCACACCATGCCAAACAGCGCGCCACACACCAGCATCAAGGGCAGCATGGCCCAAGCGGGCAAAACCGGCGATAGCCACAGCGCCACCAAGGCCGTGCCCAAGCCGCCCAAAGTGGCCTGGCCTTCGCCGCCGATATTGAATAAGCCACCATGAAACGCCACGGCCACGGCCAGGCCGGTAAAAATAAAACTGGTGGCGTAGTACAAGGTGTAGCTCAGGCCGCGCGGCGTGCCAAATGCGCCTTGCACCAAAGCCGCCAACACCTGCGAAGGACTTTGCCCGACGAGCGCCACAACGATGCCCGCGACACACAACGCAAGCGCCAAGCAGACCACAGGCAAAAGCGCCACATCGGCCCAGCGCGGCAAGGCGGTGGTTTGGCTCATACCGCAGCCCCAGCCATCAATAAACCCAGGCGCTCTTCGTTGCAATCGGCAATATCGAGCGCACCGCTCACACGCCCTTGAACCATCACCAAGACCCGGTCCGACAAGGCCAAAATTTCATCGAGCTCGCTGGACACCAGCAGCACGGCACAACCGGCGTCGCGCATTGCGCGCAACTGCGAATAAATAAACTCAATCGCGCCAATGTCCACGCCCCGTGTCGGCTGACCCACCAGCAGCACACGCGGCGCTTGGCCCAGCTCGCGCGCAAGCACCAGCTTTTGCTGATTGCCCCCGGAAAATTTGCGGCTACCCAGCGCTGCCTTACGCGGACGCACATCAAAGCGTTCCATCATGTCTGCCGTCGCATTGCGCATGGCGCCAGCGCGCATCCAGCCGGTGCGGCAAAACTGCGGTAGGTGTTCATAGCCCAGCACCGCCGACTCCCAGGCCTCAAAGTCCATCACCAAGGCGCGCGCCTGCCGGTCTTCAGGCACATGGGCCAGGCCGATACTGCGCGCGGTAAACGGGTCCAGCCAGGCACCACTCACAAACTGCCGGCCAAGCACCTGCATGCTGCCACCGTCAGGCGCAGCCAGGCCGGACAAGATATCGAGCAACTCGCTTTGCCCGTTGCCCGATACACCGGCAATACCCACGATTTCTCCGGCGCGCAACTGCAGGCCCACGTCGGCAAGGCGCTGCACACCGCTGGCATCGCGCAATTGCAAGCCTTGGGCTAGTAACACCGGCGTGGCCTCGCGCTGCGGCGCCGCCACCGCAGGCGGTCTGTCCATCTGCACTTTGCGCCCTACCATAGCCTGGGCTAGGGCTTCCACACTGGCAAGCGCAATCGGCATATCGTCCACCACGCGCCCGGCGCGCATGACGGTCACCTGGTCGCATAGCGCCAGCACCTCTTTCAATTTATGCGTAATCAAAATCACCGTGCTGCCCTGCGCGCGCAACTGCCGCAGCACGGCAAACAATTGCTGGGTTTCCTGCGGCGTTAATACGGCGGTGGGTTCATCCAAAATCAGGATGCGTGCTCCCCGGTACAGGGCTTTCAAAATCTCTAGTCGCTGGCGGTCGCCTACTGCCAAGTCAGCGACGGTGGCATCCAGCGCCACGCGCAGTCCGGTCGACTGCATCAAGCCTTCCAAGCGCTCGCGCACCGGCGCACTGGCGCTAGGCAAGTGCCAGTGCGGCTCGGCGCCCAGCATCACGTTTTCTAGCGCAGAAAGGGTTTCCACCAGCATAAAGTGCTGGTGCACCATGCCGATGCCGCAAGCAATGGCGTCGTCGGCGTTACGGATCTGCACCGGTTTACCAAAGACCTCAATGCGGCCACTATCGGCCGGATAAAAACCGTACAGCACCGACATGAGCGTACTCTTGCCGGCGCCGTTTTCTCCAATCAGGCCGTGCAAAGTGCCTTGCGCCACGGTGAAGTTCACATTCACATTGGCCAGCACATCGCCAAAGCGCTTATGGATACCGGCCATTTGCAAGGCCGGTAAAGAGGTCAGCCCGGCCACCGGGACCGGGCTTGCAGGGTTTACAGCTTGCAAGCGTTATCGGCCATGTAATCGGCCACTTTGATCTTTCCGCTGATGATGTCGGCCTTGGCAGCATCCACTTTTTTCTTCATGTCGGCGCTCACCAGCTTGGCATTGTTGTCATCCATGGCGTAGTCAACGCCGCCTTCTTTGAGGCCCAGAATCGACAAGCCCGGCTTGTGCGCCATGGCCACGTTATAGACCGCCACATCCACGCGCTTGAGCATAGATGTGAGCATGGTGCCGGGCTGCAAATGGTTTTGGTTGCTGTCCACGCCAATCGCCAGCTTGCCCGCGTCTTTGGCGGCTTGGTAGACACCGATACCGGTGCCGCCCGCTGCGGCAAACACCACGTCCACGCCTTGCGCAAACTGGGCTTTGGTGAGTTCACCACCGCGTGTGGGGTCGTTCCAGGCGGCGCCGGTGGTGCCGGTCATATTGCCGGTGACCGTGGCTTTGGAATTGGCAAACAATGCGCCCTGGCGGTAGCCGCATTCAAACTTGCGGATCAGCGGAATGTCCATGCCGCCGATAAAGCCGACCTTGCCGCTCTTGCTGGCCATTGCGGCCATCACGCCGACCAAAAAGCTGCCTTCCTGCTCTTTGAAAACCACGGACTGCACATTGGGCGCATCGACCACCATATCGACAATGGCAAATTGCAGCTTGGGGAATTCTTTGGCTACTTTTTCAATGCTCGATGCTTGCGAAAAACCGACGCCGATAATCGGGGTAGCGCCTTTTTCTGCCATGCGGCGCACTGCTTGCTCACGCTGAGATTCATTGCTGATTTCAAATTCCAGGTATTTCTTGCCGGTTTCTTTGGCCCACTTTTGCATGCCGTTGTAGGCTGCTTCGTTGAAAGACTTATCGAACTTTCCGCCCATGTCGTAAATAACAGCCGGCTCAGCCAGCGCGGGGATGGCAGCGGCCATAGACAAAGCCAGTATGCCGGTTTGGAAAACATGAGCAGTACGCATAAATGGGGTTCCTAGCGAAAAGGGAATCAATAAAAAGCACGCCGCAAAGCGGCATGCCAAGCTGGTGTGCCAACGCGGTCACGTCCCTGCAAAACACGATGGCAACAGTTCATCATACGTGAGGCCACAGGCGGCCGCAAGCACACCGAGCGCCATTGCTGCAGCCGCTTGCTCTACACTCCCCGACGGCTTAGCGCAGCGCGCTTGGGCCTGCGCAAATTGGCGTACAAATTTTGAAAGATTTTTTCCATGGTGCTTACATGGTTCTGATAGCGGGATCGGCCAATTTGGATTTTGTGGTGCGCGCGCAGCGCATCCCGGCGCCTGGAGAAACCGTGCTGGGCCACGATCTGCAAACCTTTCCCGGCGGAAAAGGTGCCAACCAGGCGGTGGCCTGTGCACGGGCCGGTGGCGCACGCACTGGCATGGTGCTGGCGCTGGGCCGCGATGCCTATGCGCAGCCACTCAAAGCGTCTTTACAAAATGCCGGCGTGCTGCTGCATGCGCAGGAATTTGACGATGTCGCCAGCGGAACCGCCTTTATTTGTGTGTCCGACGATGCGGAAAACGCGATCACCGTCGCGCCCGGCGCCAATGCCCGCTTGTTAGCTGCGCATTTGCCGCCCCTGGCTGGCTACCGATTTTTGCTGATGCAGCTGGAAATTCCGCTCAGTACCGTTATTGAATCAGCCCAACTAGCGCGCGCGGCGGGTTTGCAAGTGGCGCTGAACGCTGCACCAGCGCAGGTGCTACCGCCCGAGTTGTTAGCCCTGGTGGACTTGCTTATCGTCAACGAAGGCGAGTTGCGCGCTATCGGTAAGAACCAAGGCAGCATTCTGGAGGCTATGGCTACCTTGCCCTGCCCGACCGTCGTGGTCACTTTGGGCGCACGCGGCGCGGTGGCGCGCCAGGGCGGAGAGCTGCATTACCAAACTAGCTTTGCCGTACAAGCCGTGGACACCATCGGTGCGGGCGATACTTTTTGTGGCGTGCTGATCGCACAGTTGGCCCATGGGCAAACCATGGCGCAGGCGCTCCAATTTGCGAGTGCTGCGGCTGCGCTGTGTTGTACCCAACCGGGGGCGCAATCCAGCGTTCCAGCGGCCAGTGAAGTTCGCTCCTTTTTGGCGGAACGCAGCGCGTCTGCGCCCTCAGCGCAGCAGGCATTGGAGCGCTATTGTCAGGGTCTTGCTTGAGGCAAAAACTATGTCCAAACTCAATTCCCGCTACCAAGTTATTTACGACACCGACCCCGGTGTGGACGATGCGATGGCCTTGTATTACGCGCTGGCGCACCCAGATATCGATGTGGTCGGCGTCACCACCACCTTCGGCAATGTATCGGTCAAGCAGGCCGCAGAAAACGCCCTTTACCTATTGGCCATTGCAGGGCGCGGCCACATCCCGGTAACCCAAGGCGTAGCCGCACCTTTAGGCAAACCCGGCGAAAACCCTCCCGCCCATATCCACGGCGCAGACGGCTTGGGCAATTTGGCACAACGCCAGGCGCATGCGCTGCGCGTAGACCCGCGCAGTTCGGCCCAATTCATCGTGGACATGGCACGCCAGCAGCCAGCCGAAATCACGGTAGTGGCCGTGGGGCCGCTGGGCAATCTGGCGCTGGCGCTGGAAATAGAGCCGCAATTGCCGCAGCTTTTACGCGCCGTGGTCATCATGGGTGGCACGGTGCTAGAGCCTGGCAACGTATCTCCCGTAGCCGAGGCCAATATCTGGAACGACCCGCATGCCGCAGACCGCGTGTTTTGCGCCGGATTTGCGCTCACCATGGTGGGGCTAGATGTGACACACCAAGTGATTTTGCCCGTCACCCTGTTCAAACAACTGGCCGCGCACCACCGCCATATCGCCACCGATACGCTGCACCATGCCGTGAGTTTTTACGCCAATTTTTATAGCGATCTGTATCCGCATGTGGCCGTCATCCATGGCTGCTTCGGGCACGATGTGCTGGCCTTTGTGGCGCTGACTGACCCACAACTTTTTGTCACTGAGACCGGCGCACTGCGCGTGGCCACCGATGGTCTGGCCCAAGGGCAAACCATGCTCAAGCGCAAATCCATCCCCTATCCGCAAGGCGGCTGGGAGGTTGGGCCCGCCACCGTCTGCATGCAAGTGCAAGCCGCTGCCTGCCGCCAAAAAATTGAAGAAGTTTTAACGCGTGATTGGTTGACAACATGAGTACCGCACTCCCCATCATCGACTTCACCGCCGCGGATGCGCCCCAAGCCTTCACGGCCAGCTTGCACGAAACCGGTTTTGCGGTGCTCAAAAACCACCCGCTGGCGCAAACCCTGATTGAAGGGATTTACCGCGAGTGGGCCAGCTTTTTCCAAACCGAGGCCAAGCACGCCTATGCTCGCGACACGGATACCCACGACGGCTATTTTTCGCCGGCCGTATCCGAAACCGCCAAGGGCTACCACCGGCGCGACCTCAAAGAGTTTTTCCACATCTACCCCTGGGGCCGCTACCCGGCGCAGGTGTCTACAGCGGCGCTGGACTATTACGCCCAGGCCAGCGACCTGGCCCAAACCCTGTTACGGTGGGTGGGCGAGCATTCCCCCGACCAAGTGCGCGCTTTGTATTCCATGCCGCTGCCGGACATGATGGAAGGCAGCGACCACACCTTGCTGCGCGTCTTGCATTACCCGCCGCTGCTGGGCGTTGAAGAGCCTGACGCAGTGCGCGCCGCCGCGCACACTGACATCAACCTGCTCACCCTGCTACCCGCCGCCACCGAGCCGGGCTTGCAAATCCGCCGCCAGGACGGCAGTTGGCAAGATGTGCCCTGCGATTTCGGCCTTTTGATCGTCAACATCGGCGACATGCTGGCAGAGGCCTCAGGCCATTACTTTCCCTCGACCGTGCACCAAGTGCTCAACCCCACCGGCGCAGACCGGGCCAAGCGGCGTATTTCCCTGCCCCTGTTTTTGCACCCGCGCCGCGAAGTGCTGCTGTCCGAGCGGTACACCGTAGGCAGCTATTTCGACGAGCGCATGCGCGAGCTGCGGGCCTTGGACGCCTAGACCCACGGCGGCGCCCATCCGGCGACTGCTTGCCTAGCCGTACCGGCCTAACAGCGTCGCATCAAGAGTCATATATACGACTTTGGTTATAAAGTAATAGGGAAAAAGTAGTTTTCAGAATAAGAAAAACTGCCTACAGTCGCGCCAGTTTTCATTAGGTTCGCGCGCGCGACAAACCTAGCTGTCTATCGGAGGCAGGTTTGCGAGCCGCTCACGCAAGTACCTATTCGCACGCCAACACAAACTATGTATCAATACACCGATTTCGACCGCCAATTTGTCCACGCCCGCGCCGCGCAATACCGCGACCAACTGCAGCGCCACTTGTTTGGCAGCTTGCCCGACGACGCTTTTCGTCCGCTGCGCCTGCAAAACGGCTGGTATGTGCAGCGCTACGCGCCCATGCTGCGCGTGGCGGTGCCCTATGGCGAACTCAATAGCGCGCAACTGCGCGTCCTGGCCCGTGTGGCGAGCGAGTTTGATTCTCCCGAGCCCGCGACCCTGGCGTACGCCCAAAGCACCCAAGACCAGATTGGCAACGGCATCGCCCCGCGCTTGGTCACGAACTGCGGCCACTTCACCACCCGCCAAAACCTGCAGTTCAACTGGATTCCGCTGGCCAAAAGCGCTGACGTCATGGAGTTGCTGGCCAGTGTGAATTTGCACGGCATCCAGACCAGCGGCAATTGCATTCGCAATATCACCAGCGACGAGCGCGCCGGTATCGCGGTGGATGAAGCGGTGGATCCGCGCCCTTACGCGGAAGTGTTGCGCCAGTGGAGTACGCTGCACCCCGAATTTGCCTACCTGCCGCGCAAATTCAAGATTGCGATTACCGGCTCGGTGGAAGACCGCGCGGCCATCGCTTGGCACGATGTGGGTTTGCGCGTGCTGCGCAATGCAACGGGCGAAGTCGGCTTTCAAGTATTGGTCGGCGGAGGCATGGGCCGCACGCCGGTAATTGCCAGCGAAATCCGCGCGTTTTTGCCCTGGAACCAAATCCTCAATTACCTCGAAGCCATTGTGCGCGTCTATAACGCCTGGGGCCGCCGAGATAATTTGTACAAAGCGCGCATCAAGATATTGGTTAAAGCCGAGGGCCAGCGCTATTTTGATGAAGTCGAAGCCGAGTACCAGCGCATCCTGTCCGCAGGCGCGCAGCACACCATTCCGCAAGCCGAGCTCGACCGCGTGAGCGCCTGCTTTGTGGCACCCGCCCTGGACACGGTGTCGCAAGCGCAGCAAAGCGCTGCCGAACGCGCTTTGAGCGCATTCGCCCTGGAAAAGCCCGAGTTCTCGCGCTGGCTGGCGCAAAACGTGGCTGCGCATAAAAACCCAGGCTTGCGCGCTGTTACCTTGTCCTTTAAACGCCCAGGACAAGCGCCGGGCGATGCGACGGCGCAGCAACTGTCCACCGCTGCCGATATTGCAGAGCAATTCTCCGCCGGTGAAGTACGCGTCAACCACGACCAAAACTTGGTGCTGCCTTGGGTGCGCGTGGACCAGCTTATCGATTTGTGGCAAGCGGCTAAAGAGGCCGGACTGGCCCGCCCCAATATTCATTTGCTCAGCGACATGATTGCCTGCCCCGGTGGTGACTACTGCGCGCTGGCCAACGCCCGCTCGCTACCCGTGGCGGCGGCGATTACCGAGCGCTTTCAAGATTTGGACGAATTGTTTGACCTGGGCGAGATCGACCTGCACATCAGCGGCTGTATCAACTCCTGCGGCCACCACCACAGCGGCCATATCGGCATTTTGGGCGTGGACAAAGACGGCCAGGAGTGGTACCAGGTGACGCTGGGCGGCTCGGACGGCTCGGAACTGAGCGGCGCAGCGCGCGCGGGCAAAGTGGTTGGCCCCTCGTTTGCGGCGGCTGAAGTGGTGGATGTTATCGAGGCGGTGCTGGAGGTGTACAAAGACCAGCGCGACGCGGGCGAAAACTTTATCGACACCCTACAACGCGTTGGCATAGACCCTTTCAAGGCAGCGGCCAACAGCGCCCGCTATGCCACCGCCAAACTGGCTGCTTGAGCAGCCTCAATTCATTGTCATCATGTCCCTCCCTACTGAAAAAACCGTTTTGCGCATCCTGAGCGCCGAGTCTGTTGCCGCAGCCGAGCCGGCGAACGCCAGCCATCTGCGCCTGGCCAATGACGCCGAGGTGCACACCCTGGCCTTGGAAGGTATTGCCTGCATTGCGCTCGATTTCCCCAAGTTCACCGATGGCCGCGCCTTCAGCCAGGCGCATGTGCTGCGCCGCCGCGGCTTTGCGGGCGACATCCGCGCCACGGGCGATGTGCTGATCGACCAATTGCTGCAATTGCAGCGCAGCGGCTTTAGCAGCGCGGTGCTGCGTGAAGGCCAGGATGCCGCCCATGGCGCACGACTGCTGGCACACTACAGCGGCTTTTACCAGGGTGATGTGCAAAACGTTCCGCACTTCGCCAAGGCAGCCTGATAGCCCTGTGCCAGGCTTGGCCGCCGATTGCCAATAAAATCGCGGTCTGGCCTGGGTTTGCAGGCCGTTCTTTCCAACAGCCCATTCCTTTTCCATGACCCATACCGTTACCGAAGCCTGTATCAAGTGCAAATACACCGACTGCGTCGATGTCTGTCCAGTCGATTGCTTTCGGGAAGGCCCCAATTTCCTGACGATTGACCCCGATGAGTGCATCGACTGCGCCGTCTGCATCCCCGAGTGCCCGGTCAACGCGATTTACGCCGAGGAAGATGTGCCGCACGACCAGCGCCACATGACGGCCCTGAACGCCGAGCTGGCCAAGCTGCCCACCTGGAAGAGCATCACCAAACGCAGGGCGCCGCTGCCCGATGCGGACGAGTGGAAAGACAAGACCGACAAGCTTTCCGAGCTAATCCGCTAAGGCCGGGCCGGTCGCAGCGCCCTCCCCCAGACGCCCGCCTCTTGGCCGCTCCTTCCAAAACCCTTGAAATCGACGCCCTGATCATCGGCGCAGGGCCGGTCGGCTTGTTCCAAGCCTTCGAACTTGGCCTTTTGGGCGTATCAGCGCATATCGTCGATGCGCTGCCCGAAGCCGGTGGCCAATGCATCGCGCTGTATGCCGACAAACCGATTTACGACATACCCGGCATCAAAGTCTGCACCGGCCGCGAACTGGTGGCGCGCTTGCTGGACCAGGTGGCGCCCTTAAAGCCCAAGCTGCACCTCAGCCAAACCGTGGACAGCATTGCCCCTCAGCCCGATGGCCGGTACCGGGTCGCAACGTCTACAGGGCAGGTATTTTTAACGCGCAGCATTTTTATTGCCGCAGGCGTGGGCGCATTTCAGGCGCGCAAGCTACATTTACCGGGCCTAGAAGTATTTGAAGGTACGCAAGTCCATTACCAGGCACAAGCGCTGGCAGACGCAAAGGGCAAATCCATCCTCATCATTGGCGGGGAGCAAACAGCGCTGGAAGCGGCTGCCGATGCCTGCGATGGCCCAGCGCGCAGCGTCACATTGGTGCACCGACGCGACGTGCTGCATGCCGACGCCGACACGCTGGCCCGCATTAGCGCACACCGGAGCAGCGGGCGCCTGCGCTTTGTGGCCGGGCAAGCGCACAGTTTCAAAGGCAAGGCGCGGCTACATACGCTTTGCGTGCTGGATGCCGACGAGCAAGAAACCGCGCTCAAACTAGACCAGCTGTGGGTGTTTTTGGGTGTATCGCCCAAGCTCGGCCCGGTAGCGCAATGGGGCCTGGACATGGAGCGCAAACAACTCAGCGTGGACACCGCCAGCTTCGCCACCAGCGCGACGGGCATATTTGCCGTGGGCGACATCAACCATTACCCCGGCAAAAAGAAACTCATTTTGTGCGGCTTTCATGAGGCCACTTTGGCGGCCTTTGGTGCTATGCAGTACATACGCCCCGGCGAAGCTGTGGCGCTGCAATACACCACAACCAGCACCAAATTGCATAAGGCGCTAGGAGTGGCCTAGCCACTAGGCTGGAACACTAAGCGCTTATCTTGTCCCCATTGGAATAGCGTTCATGGAAACGGAACCAGTCCTGTG
This sequence comes from Comamonadaceae bacterium, assembly GCA_947447615.1. GTDB lineage: Bacteria > Pseudomonadota > Gammaproteobacteria > Burkholderiales > Burkholderiaceae_C > Allorhodoferax. Next base: position 7,791 of record CANFJQ010000026.1, on the reverse strand, counting down.
CGGACAGCGCGTCGGGCACGATTTTCTTGAAGTCTGCGACCGTGCCGTGCGGGCCTTTTTGCACTTCGTAGTACAAAAACATATGGTGCAAGTCTTTGAGAAACAAGCGCCTTAAAAACAAAGGCATTGCCAGCTTGGCTTTGACCGGAACGCCGCTCACCTCGGCTAGGGCTGCTGCCACCGCAGCCAAGTCGCCCTGCCAACCGATGACGTCCAGCGATTTGCCCAGCCACTCTTGCGGGTTCTTCAACTGGACCGCGGCCGCACGGCCAATGTCGTAGGTTGCGCAGTATTTGCAGTCATCCAAGGACAGAAATTTCACAACGCCTTTTTTTAGCGGATTCCAGTTCGCCGGGTCATCCAGATTTTCAAAAAATGCGCAGGGCCGCAATATCGAAAAAGGCACGCCCGATGCGCGCACATACGCTTCTAGCTGTACTTTGGCCTTCAGATGGGTTACGTGCTCATCAAAACACTCCGCATCGGCCACGCTCATAAAAATCAAATGGTCCACGCCCGCCGCTTTGGCCGCATCGATAGCGGCGCGGCCTTGTGCAAACTCCCGCTCCGCGCTTTTGCCAGCGGCGCCGAAAAAATCGGTAATCACGAATACCTTTTTAGCGCCGCTTGCCACAAAGGCCTGGCGCAAGTCATCGGGCTGGGTGTAATTGCCCACCACGGCCTTGATGCCCTGCGCACTTAAGTTGTTTTTGTCCGAGCGGGTGGTGCCATAGACCGTAAAACCTGCCTCGCGCAGCGCGCGGCACACATTGCGCCCTACTTTGCCGGTGGCGTTGAGAACCAAAACTTTTTCAGCAGACATAGGCAGGCCTTTGTTTTAAATGAGGTAGGCCCAGCGCGCAACCGGAATACGGTGCTCGCGCCTTGGGCAAACCCGATTGTGGACAGCGCCTTTTATAAAATAAAGAGCCTAAATTGGATTTCATTGATCCATAGATGGAATAATCTTCGGATGAATTTCTTACACAACATGCCAATTTTTGTCGAGGTGGCCAAGGCCAGCAGCTTTCGGCGGGCCGCCGAGGTGATGGGGCTCCCCAATTCCACGGTCTCGCGGCGCATTGCCGACCTGGAGCGCAGCCTGGGTTTGCGCCTGTTTAACCGTACCACGCGCCAAGTGGAACTGACCGAAGCGGGCCGTCTGTACTTCGCCAACTGCACCCGTATCATCGCCGAAGCCGAACTGGCCCACCAAGAACTGACAGATTTACAAACCCAGCCCAGCGGTGTGTTGCGCGTTTCTCTGCCGGTGGACTTTGCTGTGCAATTCCTGCGTCCGGTGTTGACGGCCTTTGCCAAGCGCTACCCCGGCATACGTTTTGATCTGGATCTGACGCCCAATTTGGCCGATCTGCTGGGCGATCCGGTGGACATCGCGATTCGCATGGCGCCGCCCACAGACGGTCATTTAATCGCCAGACCCATCGCCCGCCTGCAAACTATTCTGGTCGCCTCGCCGGACTACCTGCAAGCACGGGGTCATCCCCAGGTGCCGCAAGATCTGTCCTCGCACGACTGCCTGCGCATGAAAGACACGCCTTGGCTGTTAAGGGACCAAGCGGGCAATACAAGCGTCATCGATGTCAGCGGGGCCTTCATTGCCAACAACATCGGCTTGCTATACCAACTGGCGCTAGAAGGCAATGGTGTTGCGCAATATGCGGCCCAGCTAGCACAGACCGACTTGGCCACAGGGCGGCTGATCCATGTGCTGCCGCAATGGTCACCACCGCTCGCGCAGGCCTTTGCGATTACCACTACGCGCCTTTTGCCCGCCAAAGTACGCGTGTTTTTAGAGTTTTTGACGCAAAACCTCGCGCCCGGACCTTGAAGCATTGAAGCAGTGAAACGCTACTCTGGAGCGACCTGGCCGCGCAGCTCGCCGCCCGGATTGGCAGCGGTGTGCACATTGACATACCACTTACCGGCCAGCAGGTCAGCCGCCTGGTCCGCCGTCAACACCGCGCTGCCCTGCACCGGGCTCTCGCCGGCATTGTTGATACCCAAAGCGACACCGGCATTTTTGCCCGCTTCTGCCGGGCCGTGGAAATGGGCGGCCTTAACCGGCCCGCTCAGGCCGCTGTAGCGCAAGGTGTAGCGCAGGGTTTTGGTGCCTTTGTCAAACTCCGCTTGCAACTGGCCCATGCCTGCGCTGGTATTGGGTGGCACTTCGGAGGCGCCAGATAGCGTGGCGCCCAGGTTCAGCATGTCGGCATAACTGGCAGTGCTGGCAAGCAGCGCCAGGGTGCTGAGGCAAGCGACTAAGGTGGATTTGAATGGATTCACAGGGGACTCCTTGGTTGGGGAAGCTACAGAATGTAAGGGGCTAGGAACGCCTTCGCACGACATGGGGTTAATAAGCGGCACTGAACTCTACCGCCCGCACGAGCGTGTGGCGCCATGCGCTACACTTCAAACACGATCCGAAGCTTCAGGCACAAAGGTATCGAGCGCTTCTTCCGGTCTGGATCACGCGCCGGAATTCAAGCCGCACACGCTCCCCGCCTGGCACGGCAGTTGTCTGCACTGGATGCCGCTAAGCGGCCAGAAGATATGAACCGTCCTGGCTGGGACTGGCATGCCCTCAAGGGCGGCCTGTCCGGCCACTGGTCGGTAAACGTCAACGGTAACTGGCGCTTGACCTTTACATTTGAAAACGGCGATGCCGTTCTGGTGAATTACCAGGATTACCACTGAGGTGACTATGAGTACGATGTTTAATCCCCCCCACCCCGGCCTCACCCTGAGGGACGACATCCTGCCGGCCCTCAACCTACAGGTGGGTGAAGCGGCCACCCAACTAGGCGTCGATCGCACTACGCTGTCCAAAGTGCTCCATGGCCGGGCAGCGATCAGCCCCGCGATGGCCCTGCGCATCGAGCGTTGGTTGGGGCGCGATCACGGTGGGGCCGCAGAAGTGTGGATGGCGCAGCAGACAGCCTATGACCTCTGGCAAGCGCGGGCGCATGTGAAGGCAAGCAAGGCGCTTTCGGGCGTCACGGCGCTCAAGCTCCTGCCTGCATAAAGTTCATGCAAAACCATTGCAATCAGCCAGATGCCATGCCGCTGATCCTGTGCTGTGGGTGTCATCCAGCCAGAAACGGTAACTCTGCGGACGCACACCCTGAAAAATAAAAAACCCTAAGTAAATTAATCACTTAGGGTCTTAATTTGGCGGAGAGAGTGGGATTCGAACCCACGGTACCTTGCGGTACGCCTGATTTCGAGTCAGGTACATTCGACCACTCTGCCATCTCTCCGGGTCGCTGTCGTAGCGGATGGCGATTCTATCAGGGGCGCAATGTGTCCAGGCCGCCCATGTAGGGGCGCAGTGCTTCGGGCACGGTGACCGAGCAGTCGGCGTTTTGGTAGTTCTCTAGCACAGCCACCAGCGTCCGGCCTACGGCCAGGCCCGAGCCATTCAGGGTGTGGACTAATTCGTTCTTGCCTTGCGCATTTTTAAAGCGCGCTTGCAAGCGGCGTGACTGAAAGCCTTCGCAGTTCGAGCAACTGCTGATTTCGCGGTAGGTGTTTTGCGCGGGCAGCCACACTTCCAGGTCATAGGTCTTGGCCGCGCCAAAGCCCATGTCGCCGGTGCATAAGCTCATCACACGATACGGTAGGCCCAGCTTTTGCAAAATAGCTTCGGCATGGCCAGTCATTTCTTCCAGCGCGGCGTAGCTGTGGTCCGGATGCACGATCTGCACCATCTCCACTTTGTCAAACTGGTGCTGGCGGATCAGGCCACGCGTGTCGCGGCCATAGGATCCGGCCTCCGAACGAAAACAGGCGGTGTGCGCCGTCAGCTTCATGGGCAGCTGGTTTTCGGCTAGCACGGTGTCGCGCACAAAATTGGTCAGCGTCACTTCGCTGGTGGGGATCAAGTAGAGCGCGGCGTTGTCCGCCGTTTGCGCGTCCTGCCCGCCTTTTTTGGCGGCAAACAAATCTTCTTCAAACTTGGGCAATTGGCCGGTTCCGCGCAGGGTTTCGGCATTGACGATATAGGGCGTGTAGCACTCGGTATAGCCGTGTTCCTGGGTTTGCACGTCCAGCATGAACTGCGCGATAGCGCGATGCAAACGGGCCACTGGCCCTTTCATCACGGTAAAGCGTGCGCCGCTGAGTTTGACGCCCATGTCAAAGTCCAGGCCCAAAGGTTCGCCCACATCCACATGGTCTTTGATGGTGAAGTCCATGGCCTTGGGCGTGCCCCAGCTGCGCACCACCACATTGGCATGCTCGTCCTTGCCCACCGGCACGCTCTCGTGCGGCAAATTGGGTACGTTAAGCAACAAGGCCTGCATGTCGGCCTGGATGCCTTCCAGGCGGGTGGCCGAGGCGTCTAGCTCGGATTTGATATCCGCCGTCTGCGCCATCACCGCATCGACTTCAGCCTGCCCTGCCGCGCCTTTGGCCTTAAGTTGGCCGATCTGCTTGCTCAGGCTATTGCGCTTGGCTTGCAGCTCTTCGGTGCGGGTTTGGATGGTTTTGCGCTCGGCCTCCAGCGCGGTAAATTCTTCCACGGGCAAAAAGGCTTGTGGGCTTTTGCGGGTTTCAAGGCGGGCCAGAACCGAAGGCAGGTCTTTGCGAAGCAGGGTGATGTCGAGCATGGTGAAGTAGTAAGGGTTCAGGCACAGGCCGAAACCACCGATTTTAGGCGGGCCGGGCACAAGGCCAGGATCGTCTGACTAGCGCCATGCCCAGCGCACAGGCCGCAGCCAACAAAGCGGCGCACCTGTCTTCTAGCTAAGACTGCGGCTCGGCCGCGTCCAAGCGATCGAGGACGGCAAGTGCTTGACGCATATCGCCGGTGGCGGCCATGGCGCGGAAATGGTTCTCGGTGTCCCAAGCCGCTAGCGCATGGGCGCTGAGTTGTTCCACTAATTTGTTCATGCTCAGGCCCCGGCTTTGCGCCATAGATTTGAGCCGCTGCGCAGTATCTTCCGGCAAACGTATGGTTAGCACACTCATATCAACTCCTTCAAACATTGTGCGGGCGTTAGCACCCGCAAACCTCCTAGGCGCAATTCACCGCCACGCAGATCCCGCAAATTGTGGGTCACGATAGCGTGCGCACCCCCGGCTAGCGCCAACTCAATCAAATGGTTATCGCCTTCATCAGGCAAGTTGGGCCGCCACCCGTAATACACCGTCACCCAGCGCGCTTTGCTCGCCAAGGCCGCCAAAACGACCTGTCGCTCTTCTACGGTACTTGCATCGCCCCAGACTGGACGACCCATGACATCCAGGTATTCGGTCCAGAGCGCGTTTCCGAACAAGGCCTGCAAATCACCACCCAAAGCCCGGCGCAGAACTAAGCGCGATGCGCCGCCGCCAGACCGCAGGGCCGCAACAAAGACATTCGTATCGAGTACAACGGGCAACATCTTGACAGCATAGGCGCTATCAGATTTTTATGCAAGTCGCAGCTAATGAACCCAAAGCGCCACGGCATTACCTCATTCAGAAAGTAGTCACTCAGTAACGAAAGCCTGGGTTAGCATGCCAGTGTTTAGTCGGTATCAGTCATTCGGAGCGCTTTGCCCTTCCGTATCCGGCTTCAAACCCTTGGGCAGCGGGAACTTGATGGTTTCCACCACGCCGTCCATGCGCCGCACCGAGAGTGCTCCCAGCGAGCGCAGGCGCGAGATGACGGCTTGCACCAATATCTCAGGGGCCGAAGCACCCGCCGTCAGGCCCACGCGGCTGCGGCCTACAAACCAAGCCGGGTCCAGTTCGTTGGCGTGGTCCACCATATAGCTGACGGTGCCCAATTTTTGCGCCACTTCGCGCAAGCGGTTGCTGTTCGAGCTAGTAGGGCTGCCCACCACGATCACGATGTCCACCTGCGGGCTCATGATTTTGATGGCGTCCTGGCGGTTTTGGGTGGCGTAGCAAATGTCTTGCTGCTTGGGCTCGCGCACTTGCGGAAAGCGCGCCTTGACGGCTGCGGCAATATCTGCCGCGTCGTCCATGCTCAGGGTGGTTTGCGTGACGAGCGCTAGCTTGGATGTCTGCCCCGGTTGCACGCGGGCTACATCGGCTACGTCTTCCACCAGGTGGATGCCACTTTCCAACTGGCCCATGGTGCCTTCCACTTCCGGATGACCCTTGTGGCCGATCATGATGAACTCGTAGCCCTCCTTGTGCAGCTTGGCCACTTCCACATGCACTTTGGTCACCAGCGGGCAGGTGGCGTCAAACACTTTAAAGCCGCGCTGCTGGGCCTCGTCCTGAATCGCCTTGCTCACGCCATGCGCCGAAAACACCAGGGTCGCGTCGGGGGGCACATCGGCCAGGTCTTCGATAAAGATGGCGCCTTTGGATTTCAGGTCGTTCACCACAAAGGTGTTGTGCACGATTTCATGGCGCACATAAATCGGCGCGCCGAATTTGGAGAGCGCACGCTCCACAATTTCAATCGCCCGATCCACCCCGGCGCAAAAGCCGCGTGGCTCAGCAAGCAAGATTTCGCTGCCGTTCAAAATATCGCTGGACTTGTGGCCGTGAGGGTTCATAAAACAGCAATCACTTTCACTTCAAAGCTGACGGGCTGACCAGCCAGCGGGTGGTTGAAATCGAACAATACCGCAGCATCGGCCTGCGCGCCCTGGCCGCTGGCATTGCCTTTGACCGCTACTACCGCGCCGGCATAGCTGCTTTGCCCGTCGGGGGTAGGGAACTGCACCACATCGCCGGGCGCATAACGCTCTTGCGGGTCGCCCATGTCACGCAACAGGCTTTGGGCTACCCACTGCTGCATATCCGGGTTGCGCGGACCAAAGGCCACACCGGCGGCTAGGTCAAAAGTGCGGTGCGCACCCTCTTCCAAACCCATCAGGCAGCGCTCCACTTCGGGGGATAACTCGCCGGTACCCAAGCTCAGGGTGGCGGGTTTGCCCTCAAAAGTGTTGATCACATCGCCTGCCGGGCCGGACAGCCGGTAATGCAGCGTTAAAAACGAGGCGGCTTGGATGCGAGGCAGGTCGTGGGTCATAGGGCTGTGGATAATCTGCGGCTATTGTATGGATACGGGGCAGCGGCTATGTACCGCAGCACCATCGCCCTGGCCCTACCGATTAACGCTGTCACACCCACTGCCGCCATGCCCCTGGACCATATGCCTGTGGACGCCCGTCCACGCGAAAAACTGCTGCAACGCGGCCCCGCCGCCCTCAGCGATACCGAACTCCTGGCCATCTTGCTGCGCACCGGCATACCCGGCAAAGACGTGCTGCAACTGGCGGACGAACTGCTGCGTACTCCGCACCGGGTAGCCGAAAACGACGCTCAGACTCAGGGCTTTGGCGGCATAGCGGGCTTGCTTAACACCGACCCTAAGGAATTAGCCCAGGTCAAAGGCTTGGGGCCTGCCAAGCGCGCCGAAATACTGGCGGTGCTCGAGTTGGCCCGCCGCGCCATGGCCCAGCGCCTGCAAGAGCGCACGGTGCTGGACTCGCCGCAAGCGGTGCGGCAGTTTTTTCAGCTGCATTTGTCCGCCCTGCCACATGAAGTATTTGCGGTGATGTTTTTGGACGTGCAAAGCCGCATGCTCGCCATGGAGGAAATGTTCAAGGGCACGGTCAGCCAGGCCAGTGTGTATCCGCGCGAAGTGGTAATCCGCGCTTTGCACCACCAAGCCAGCGCGGTGGTGCTGGCGCATAACCACCCCAGCGGCTCGGTGCAGCCTTCGCGGGCGGACGAGATGCTCACGCAAACCCTGAAATCTGCGCTGGCGCTGATTGATGTGCGCGTGCTGGACCACATCAT
>CANFJQ010000025.1 GCA_947447615.1 Comamonadaceae bacterium | reverse complement strand
GGGTGCTGCACACCCGCGAAAGCGCCGAGCTGCGCGCCCAGACCGATCAAATGGGCCGCTCGTTGTTGGAATGGCTGCGCAACCACACCACCGCGCCGCCAGCGCATATTGCGCAACTAGCCGCGCACAGCCCCAGCTACCCAGTAGCCTTTGCGCTAGCGGCCTACAGCACCCAAGCGCCGCAGCGCGCATGCCTGCTGGCCTATGCCTTTGGCTGGGCCGAAAACATGGCGCAAGCGGCTATCAAATCGGTGCCGCTGGGCCAAAGCGCGGGCCAGCGCATCTTGTCCGCACTCAGCGCCGCCATACCGCCCGCCGTGGACCACGCGCTGAGCCTGCCGGCTGGCGCGCAGCAATCGTTTTCGCCCATGCTGGCCATCTTGTCGGCGCAGCATGAAGTGCAATATTCCCGCCTGTTTCGTTCGTAAAAGCTCTGGAGAAAAGTCCCATGTCCGCACTGCACCACATCGCCCACCGCACCAAAAAACTGCCGCCCCTGCGCGTAGGCATAGGCGGCCCTGTGGGCTCGGGCAAAACGACGTTGCTGGAAATGCTGTGCAAAGCCATGCGCTACAAATATGACCTGGTGGCCATCACCAACGACATCTACACCAAAGAAGACCAGCGCCTGCTCACCGTGAGCGGCGCGCTGCCGCCCGAGCGCATCATGGGCGTAGAGACCGGCGGCTGCCCGCACACCGCCATCCGCGAAGACGCCTCCATCAACCTGGAAGCCATAGACCGCATGCTGGTGGATTTTCCGCAGGCGGACATTGTGTTTATCGAAAGCGGCGGCGACAACCTGGCCGCCACCTTCAGCCCCGAACTGTCGGACCTGACCATCTACGTGATTGACGTGGCAGCGGGCGAAAAAATCCCCCGCAAAGGCGGCCCCGGCATTACCAAGAGCGATTTGTTCATCATCAACAAAACCGACCTGGCCCCCCACGTAGGCGCCAACCTGGACGTGATGCACGCCGACACCACCCGCATGCGCAGCACCCCCAAAGGCCTGCGTCCTTTTGTCATGACCAACCTGAAAACGCTCAGCGGGTTGGGGGAGGTAGTGAGTTTTATTGAGACTAAGGGGATGTTGGTGGGGTAAGGTCCGTCCGGGAAAATCCCTTTAGGCATCCCCAGGTTCCCGCAAGAGCGAATAGATATGTCGGCCTCTTTATTGCCAAGAGGGCTTACTTAGAGTTTGCCTTGTTCTCAAGTGCTTGCTGGGTGGCCTTCAGTAATTCCGCCGCTTGTTTTACTTGCTCTGAAGTTTGCTTCAATTGCTCGGCCACTTGAACGTTGGCTGTCGCTGCGCCGTGTCCTGAATCGTATGCCGCAATCATGGTTTGCGTGTTTGCGATCACCACGCCTACGATACCAATCAATGCGCCAATGCCCGTGGTGTAGACCGCAATCCGCACACTGCGCGCCGATTCCTTCATATCAGCACTCAATCCTTTTGTTGCTTCGCGCATTTCAAGAATGGCGCGATCAATTCGCTCACCAAAGACATCCAATCGTGCCTCCGTCTTGGCCTCAGCGGTGCTCACCCGCGCATCCGATTTGGCTTGAGCCGCCTCAAGGTGCGCAGTCATTTCTTCTCGTGTCATCGGGTTCATGGGTGTATTTTGCTCCGAATTTTTAATTGATAAAAATTTTCCTTGGTAGGTGCCCCGCCTGCTATCCATACTTGAAGTCAAATTTACCCCTGCTGCGTCAAAGGTAAATGTCGGACTGGCGCCCTCACTTAACTGCTTCTCGAACGCGGAAATTGGCGGCGCTGACTCGCTTGATGAACTTCCCGCTGTCCATACATTTTTATTTCCAGTTTTTTTGCTCATTTGACTTCCCCCTGTAACGGCTCTTGGGGGGCAATAACTTCGGCCAAAATCGCATTAAAAAGATTGAGGTTCCCGCAATTCAAGCACATAACCGGAACAACCGGGATAGATTGCCTAGCTGAGACAAATCCTGCTTTCGGAGAAAATTCAGTAATTTTCATTACTGAATCAAACGTGAAAAATTCCCTCTCTCCGCAAATTTGGCAACCATCACTTTTCCATTTTTCATCAAGAAATTTTTTTATTTTTTCCTCGACAGTTTTCGGATTACTTTGCAACTGATTTGAATTATCAGCATCCTCATTCATATCATCTTCCTTTGGTTTATGAATATATTTGTTTAATAAACAGCATATTTATTCTTCTAGCCCCGCACCCCCCGGCGCCCACAACACCGGCCTTAGCTGCGCCGGGTCCGAGGCCGGGTTGCCAAACAGGCGCACGCCCTGATAGACCCACCAAGCGCGCAGCGCCGTCATGCCGTCTTCGCGGCACAGGCTTTGCAAGATGCGGTCTGCCGCCTCGCGGTGGATGGCGTGGTCCAGCAGGCCTTCGCGCATCAGTTGGTACAGCGCGTCATGCACCAGCGAGCCGCGCATAAAGTTGCGCGTGTCCAGCGTCGGGCCCGAGGGGCCGTCCCAGGCGTAGCCTTTGGCGATGCGCAGCGCGCCTTGCGGGTCCAGGGCGATGTAGTCATTGGCCACCGCCGCCGCTGGCCGGATGCTGATCTTCAGGCTATAGCCCTCTTGCAGCTGGTAGCGGTAGCCGTCCTTATAGGCAATCCCCCTCACGCCCGCCCCCCGGCCCCCGCGCACCCCCACCCAGCGCGTTGCACGCAATGAGCGCAGCAGAGCAGGGCGGGCATGGGTTTGGATTGGTAATGATTGCTAAAAATGTAATCGTTACCTTATCACACCGCCGCGCTGGGCGGCATGCGGTAAAACCCTGTGGCGCGCAAGAAAAAACCAGCGTGGGGCTGGCTGGGGGTGGGGTGCTTGGGTCTGTGCGCGCCTAGGGCGCTAGGGCGCTGGCGGGCGTGTGGGTCGCAAATTGGGCAGCCTCACTTTTTGCGCCTGGCTCCAGTCCAGATGCACGGTGAGTCGTGCGACTCCCAGTAAGCGCGCTCCTGCGCCTCGGTCTTGAACTTGGGTATGGCCTGCTTAGCGGTCTGATTGGTCATAAATACTGCGCTCCTTTTTGTGCATGTCTTGCGCCTTGTAGCGCGCAATGTCCGCAGGCGTATGCACATGCTCTGCTTCGCCTTGCCGGGCTTGCGCAATGGATTGGCGCACGTCCTGTGCAAAGGCCTGCATTTGCGCGTCCATGGTGGTTTTATTGGCTTTGGCCATCGTAGGCCTCCTTCCAGGATTTCAAAATTTCTACCGGCATGTTGTCAAATTTGGCTTTGGCGTAGATAACCACCATTACCACCCCGCTATTGGCCAGTCGTGTGCTGGGATGGTGGATTTTCTCCGCGAACATGCCAAAGCCCTAGGAATCCCGTCTCGGAAACGCCACGTTTTATGATTTGGTCAATTTCGTTTTCATAAACCAGACTTAAGTCATGTACTTACGGATGCTTGAGCCGGTGCTCGACACCGGTACCCGTTCCAGCAGATTGTTGAATGCGCAAGGCTAAGGAGGCACGACTATGACCGCACTCGAATCCAGACTGATGCAAGGCATCAAAGGGCTGCCACCCGAGCGCGTGGCCGAAGTGCTGGATTTTGTGGAGTTTTTGGTATCCCGTGTCCAGCGTGATGCGGCGGCAAAGCGGCTCACTGACGCCATGGCGCGGCTCGACGCCTTGGGCCTGCCGCCCATCCCAGCCGATGAGATTGAAGCAGAGCTACAGGTCGCACGCCGCCTGCGCAGTGCCGCACCACAAATCAATATCAGCAACTGATCGCGCTGGCCGATGCGCATCGTTCTGGAAGACGACCATGTGTTGGCCGCCGCGTTGGTAGGCGTCGCTGACCTGATTGCCTCGGGTGATAAGCGCGGTTTACCTTGGGGCTGTTGCTTGCGTATATCCATTGTCATAACCAAGGATCGCAAAACTGCAGGATATTTTGCGACTTGGGAAGCTGACTTAAACGCTTGATTTAAAACAATTTTTTAAGTAAGGCGCCGCAATTTTTGCGAGATTTTTTGCGACTTTTCTGCAACCGCTTACACCCGCGTATGCGCCCTTACCAAGTCCACGGGCTGGCATGGGGTGGGGTGCTTGGGTCTGTGGGCGCTAGGGCGCTGGCGGGCGTGTGGGCCGCAAATTGGGCAGCCTCACTTTTTCAAGTCTCAATTTATTGGATGGCGTCGTGGCAACGCCGGCTTGCATAGGGTTTTAAGCTGTATTACGATGTGATACAACAGCCCCACTGGCGGGGTAGTTTGGATTGGAAAGGATGGATATGAGTACCTTAACTGTGCGTTTGACGGACGGCGAGGAGCGGGATTTGCAATGGGTTTGCACGCAAACCGGCAAGACCAAGAGTGAGGTGGTGCGCGAGTTGCTGGCAGAGTCTTTGCGCAGTTATCGCCTGCGCAAGTCTTTGCAAGCGGCCCATGCTGTCTTGGGACCAGCGGCACGGCAATCGGGCTGGTTAACGGAAGATGACGTGTTGCAGGATGTGTCATGAAGGTGTTTTTGGACACCAATGTGTGGCTGTCCGCCACGGTGTTCTCCGGTTTGTGTGAAGCGATAGTGATGGAGTGCCATCAGCGCGATTGGCTACTCACCACGCCGCTAGTCCGGCAGGAAGCGCACGAAGTGCTAGACCGCAAATTTGCGCAAGTGCTACAAGCGCGTGCTTTGTTTGATGCCATTTGGTCCGAAGCGGCCTGTGTGGCGGATGTGGCTAAACCGGCAGACGATAACGACGCCCGCCTGGTCAGCGCCGCGCTTGCGGCAGGAGCAGATGTATTTGTGACCGGTGACCGCCGCGTTCTGGGCTGGAGAGCGCAGGGGGCTTTGCAGGTTTTGAGTCCCCGCGATGCCTGGACCTTGTTGTTTGCGCAAAGCAATCAGGCCTAAGCGGGGCTTACCCGATAGCCCCCACTTACCCCCGCGAATTGGCCTTGACCAAGTCCACGATAGCGGTGGCTATTTCTTCGATGGAGCGGCTGTGCTTGGGGTCGTCGAAGTAAAACAGCAGGTCGTGCGAATACCAGCCGTAGCTTAGGGCGTGGGCGGTGCGCGCCAACGAGGTGATCTTGGCTTCGGGCAGCGCTGCGGACGATTGGCGCAGGGCCTCGGCCCAGATGTCTACAAATTCTTCATGCACTTTGCGCAGCGCCGTGGCCGATGACACCTGGCGCTCTAGCAGCAGCAGGGCGGTCCATTCTTTGGGCCTTGAGAAGCCAGCCTGCACCAGCGCCTGGAGCATCGCAGCGACCATGACCTGGGCGCTTTGGCCCGCATGCCGGGCCACGGCGGCACGCAGCACGATGGCGCTGTCTTGGCAGCGCTGGTGGATGGTGGTGGCGCCCAGGGCGCGCAGATTGGGCACGTAGTCGTAAAAAGTGCCGATGCCCACGCCAGCTACGGAAACGACCTCGCGGATGGTCATTTTTTCGAAGCCGCGTTCTATCAAAACCCGAACAAAGGCTTCCTGCAAGGCGCCCAGGGTAAATTGCGAACGGCTTTGTACGGGGGTTTTACGGGGGCGCGAGTCAGAATTTGTCTTATCCCCGTCTTTGGGTTTTAAAACCCGAACATTCATCATATTGATTTCCAATAGACTTTGCAGTTCGGCCATTGTGCACTGAACTGGGTTATTCCGGTCAATTATGTCTACTGGATTTCAATATTCTGGCGATATGACTTCCCCGCGCGAGCAGGTGGCGCAGCTATGCCATTGGATTGACGCCCATATTCATGAAGTTATTGGCTGGGACGATCTGACCCGCCAAAGCGGTATGGACCACAAATTAATCATGGCGAGCTTTAACAAGCACATGGCCACCACGCCCATGACCTGGATCCGCCAGCGGCGCGAGCAATTAAATATCCCCGCAGCGGCCCCCGCCGCAGATACGCACAGCATGGCCTTTTTGCTTAAAAGCACACTAAGTTCCGATAAAAAGCCCCATTGAATGCTTTGCGGCACTGGTTTGAACTGGAAGATAAATAATGAACCCTACGCAAATTCAAAATACCTTGGTCTTGTGTCTAATCCTTGGTTTTGCCACCATGGAGATCGTCAGCCGCCTGTACCACCGCAAGGTAAACGCCAGCGGTGACGATACCAAGCTAGAGCTTTTAATGTTTATTAGTTTGCTCGCCATAACCCAGCCACTGGCGATTTTGGTGACGTCTAAATTAGGTACTACCTTTTTCCCCGATGCCAAAGGTGTGATTGCCGATTCGCCGTGGTGGGCGATGGTGGGTATGCTGCTGGTGTTGGATGACCTGAGCCAGTATTGGTGGCACCGTTTGTCGCACACCACCTTTTTATGGCCGCTGCACCGCGCGCACCATTCGGCGCAGTACATGAGTATCCGCGTCACCTTTCGTAATAACTTCTTTTATTACCTGATGATGCCTGGCCTGTGGTTTGCCGGCGCGCTTTTATATGTGGGCGTGGGCGGTATCGTGTACGCGCTGTATGTGGTGGTGAAGCTGGCAGTAATTTTGGGCGCGCACTGCGCCTGGCGCTGGGACCAGGCATTGTACAAAATACCGGCGCTGCGCCCGCTGATGTGGGTGCTAGAGCGCACCATCTCCACCCCGGCCACGCACTGGGCGCACCACGCGATTACCAATGCCGACGGCGTGGGCCATTACAAAGGCAATTTTGGCAATTTGCTGTTTATCTGGGACTTGATTTTTGGCAGCGCCCACATCACCCGCCAATACCCCGAAGAAGTAGGGCTGGCTGATGACCAGCGCTTCGGCCCGGAGCGCTGGTACCACCAGATGTTTTATCCGCTTTTTCAATCCAAGCGCGAACACAGCGCCCTGCGCTTTGGTGGCGAGATTTATGACGGGGATGCCACGCAGGTGCAGACGCCGGGCGTGGCGAACTAGTTTCTCCACCCCACCCAAGGAAAAAGCAGACTGCACTTGCGTGCAGCCTGCCCTTGCCTTTCCTTCTTCCGTCTTCCGTCTTCCTTCATTCGACCGCTAACTTGCGTCTTTGGTCTTCCGTCTTCGCAATCGTTTTAATGGCTGATCATCCACGGGCGTTTGTTGGCAAAGGACTTGGGCGCTTTGGGTTGGCCCTTGTCCATTTTGGAGCGGGCTTGCGCCAGTGCGCCGTCTTGTTTGCCCGAGCAGCATCCGCAGCCGCGCGGATGGCGAAAGCGCGAGGAGTGCTGCGGCTCGTGCCGCGCGCGCTCATTGGTCGCTTCCGCTATCCGCGTGAAGGGGTCCATATCCGCCAGCCTTGGTGCGCTGATCAGGACGCGGTCAGCGTCCTGGGCGCAGGCGGGGCAGGCGGCGGACTCTTCGCGCCGGGAAATGCTGCGTATGGCCTCGAACGGGCCGCAGGCCAGGCATTCGTAGTCGTACAGCGGCATAGGGTGGGCCTTTCGTTTACTTGAGATCCGGCGACAAGGGCATGTCGATACCGTGGAAGTTTTGCACCGCTGGCCCAGCGGCGCTGGGGTTGATGTCAAAGTCAAATATCTGCGTGGGTAGCCATAAGGTGGCGCAGGAGTTGGGTATGTCCACCACGCCGCTGATATGGCCTTGCACCGGCGCCGTGCCCAATATCGACAAGGCCTGCGCCCGGCTGTAGCCGAACTTGGTCATGTATTCGATAGCGTTCAGGCAGGCTTGGCGGTAGGCCACGTTCACGTCCAGGTAGTGCTGCTTGCCGTGCTCATCGACCGAGATGCCTTCGAAGATGATGTAGTCGTTGTACTGCGGCGTCATCGGGCTGGGCTTGAAGATGGGGTTCTTGATGCCGTAGGTCGCCATGCCGCCTTTGAGGATGGACACGCGCATATGCACCCAACCGGCCATTTCGATCGCGCCGCAGAAGGTGATCTCGCCATCGCCCTGGCTAAAGTGCAGGTCGCCCACGCTCAGGCCAGCGCCATCGACATAGACCGGAAAGTAAATCTTCGATCCGCGTGACAAGTCTTTGATATCGCAGTTGCCGCCATGCTCGCGCGGGGGCACGGTGCGTGCGCCTTCGGCAGCGGCTTTGGCTTTGGCATCGCCTTTGAGGCGGCCCATGTGCGCGGTGCTGGGGAAGGGCGCGTTGGCCAAAGGTGGCACGCGGTCTGGCTCGGTGGCGATGAGGCCCACTTCGCGCTCGTTCCATTTGCCCAGCAGCGAGGGGTCAGGCAAGCAGCCGATCAGGCCGGGGTGGATCAGGCCGGCATAGCGCACGCCGGGCACATGGCGCGAGTGGGTGAACATGCCTTGGATGTCCCAGATGGACTTTTGCGCTTGGGGGAAGTGGTCGGTCAGGAAGCCGCCGCCATTTTTCTTGGAGAAAAATCCGTTAAAGCCCCACATCGATTCTTGCTTGGCACCGATGTCCAGCAGCTCGACCACCAGCAGGTCGCCGGGCTTGGCACCTTTGACGCCAACCGGGCCGCTCAAAAAGTGAACGATAGACAGGTCGATGTCGCGCACGTCGTCCGCGCTGTTGTTGTTCTTGATGAAGCCGCCGGTCCAGTCGTAGGTTTCCAGCACGAAGTCGTCGCCGGGGTTGACCCAGGTGGCCATGGGGATGTCCGGGTGCCAACGGTTGTGGATGTTTTCGTTTTCGTAGGGCGATTGGTTGAGGTCAACCTTGATGAGAGTTTCCGGCATGCTGAGGCTCCTTAGGTGGTGGGTGAGGGTGGGTGGGGGAAGGGAAATCAGACCGAAAGCATTTTTCGGATGTGGGCGGTGTCGGTAGAGGCGCGCGGGCTTTCGTGCACCAGGCGGCCGCCTTCGATAACGAAGAGGCGGTCGGCCACATCCAGCGCAAAGCTGAGCACTTGCTCGGACACGACGATGGAAATCTTGCGCGTCTCGCGGATGCGGTTAAGCGCGCGGGCTATGTCTTTGATGATGGAGGGCTGTATGCCTTCGGTGGGTTCGTCCAGCAGCAGCACTTTGGGGTTGCTGACCAGGGCGCGGGCAATCGCCAGTTGTTGTTGCTGCCCGCCCGATAGGTTGCCGCCTTTGCGGCTGCGCATATCGTGCAGCACCGGAAAGAGTTCGTAAATCTCATCGGGCACGGTTTTGAGCTGCGATTGCTCCATGCCGGTCTCGATGTTTTCCAGCACCGTGAGGTTGGGGAAGATCATGCGGCCCTGGGGCACATAGGCCACGCCGCGCGCTACGCGCTGGTAGCTTTCTTCTTGCGATATTTCCTGGCCGTCGATGGTGATGGTGCCGGCCTTGACCGGCAATATGCCTATCAGGGCTTTGAACAGCGTAGTTTTGCCCATGCCGTTGCGGCCCATGATGGCAATGGTTTCGTTGGGCTTGGCGGTGAAGCTGACGCCATGCAAGGCCTCGCTTTGGCCGTAGCTGACATGCAGGTCGGTGACTTTAAGCATGGTGTGTCCTCAATGGCCCAGGTAAACGTCGATCACGCGGGGGTCGGCCTGGACGTCTTCCATGGCGCCCTCGGCCAGAATCTTTCCTTGGTGCATGACGGTGACCTTGTGTGCGATTTGTTTGACGAAGTTCATGTCGTGCTCGATCACGATCATGGAGCGGCCTTTGCAGATGCGGTTGAGCAGCTCGGCGGTGAGTTCGCGCTCGCGCACACTCATGCCGGCAATGGGTTCGTCCAGCATCAGCAGTTCGGGGTCTTGCATCAAGAGCATGCCGATTTCCAGCCATTGCTTTTGCCCGTGCGAGAGCAGGCCCGCTTCGATGGCTAACACCTCTTGTAGGCCGATTTCTTCGGCCACGGCTTGCATGCGTTCACGCACTTGGGGCGTGCAGGTAAAGGCCAGCGCGCCAAACACGCCGCGCCCGCTGGGATACGACACCTCCAGGTTTTGAAAGACGCTTAAGTTTTCGTAGATAGAGGGGGTTTGAAATTTGCGCCCGATACCGGCGCGCACAATTTTGTGTTCGGCCTCTTTGCTGATTTCCTGGTTCTTAAAGCGGATGCTGCCGCTGGTGGCGCGGGTGCGGCCACAGATCAAATCGAGCAGAGTAGTTTTACCGGCGCCGTTGGGGCCGATGATGACGCGCAGCTCGTCTTTTTCTACTTGCAGGTTGAGGGATTCGATGGCGTTAAAGCCGTCGAAGGCGACCGTCAGCTTCTCGATGGTCAGTACGTTGTTGGTAGTGCTCACGTTCTTCTCCGGCTTAAGACTGGGCACTTGGGCCGTTCGGTAAGCCCATGCGCTTGCGCAACCAGGGGCGTATGCGGGTGTTGTAAACGCCGGCCAGGCCATCGGGGAAGGCCAGCACCACGGCGATAAACATGGCAGCCATGGCAAACAGCCACAGGTCTGGGAAGCGCTCGGAGAAATAGGTTTTGCCAAAGTTGACCAAGAGCGTGCCCCAGACCGCACCGATCAAGGACATGCGCCCGCCCACTGCGGCAAAGATGACCAGCTCGATACTGGGCACGATGCCCAGCAGCGTGGGTGACATAAAGCCCACTTGCAGGGTAAACAGCGCGCCACCTATGCCCGAGAGCATGGCCGCCAGGCAGAAGGCGAACACGCGGAAGGAGGCCACGTCGTAACCCGAAAAACGTACCCGGTCCTCTTTGTCGCGCATAGCCAGCAGCAGGGTGCCCAGTTTGCTGCGCTGTATCCAGGCGCAGCCTGTGATGGTGATCAAGAGCAGCACCACGGTGAAGTAATACAGGATGACTTTGGCGCTGTCGGTGCGTGTGTCCCAGCCGAGCACGGTTTTGAGGTCGGTCATTCCGTTGAGGCCGCCGGTGTAGCCTTGCTGGCCGATGATGAGCACCGTCATGATCAGCGCTACGGCCTGCGTGATGATGGCGAAATACACGCCACCAATGCGCCTGCGGAACAAGGCATAGCCCATTAGGAAAGCAAAGAGCGTGGGCACCAGCAAGATAGCAATGATGGTGAAGGGCAATGACTTGAAAGGCAGCCACCAAGTAGGTAGGGCGGTAAGTGAGTTCCAGTCCATAAAGTCCGGGATGCCGGGCGTGGATTGGATGCTGGTGGTCACCGGATCGGAAGCTTCGAGCTTGAGAAACATCGCCATGCAATAGCCGCCCAGGCCGAAAAAAACGCCCTGGCCCAAGCTGAGCACGCCGCCGTAGCCCCACAGCATGACCAGGCCGAGCGCGACAAAGGAGTAGCTGAGGTATTTGCCGAGTAAGTTCAGGCGAAACATGTCGAGCGTCAGCGGAAAGACCACCAGCAGGATGAAGGCGAGCAGCAGCAGACCGCCTAATGATTTACGTTGGAACCAATTGAAGAGTGCGGTCATGGGTGTGCCTGTGCGGGGGGTGAATTCAGCTGGGACTCGGGGCAGGCCATCAGCGGCGTACCTTGGAGGCAAACAGGCCTTGCGGGCGGAACATAAGAATCAAAACAATGGCCGAATAGGTCAACACGCGGCCGTTGGAGCCGTCCATGAAGAATTCGCTGATGGCCTGGGTCTGCGCGATCAGGAAGGCCGAGATCACGGTGCCAAACAGGTTGGCAGTACCACCGAAGGTGACGACTAAAAACGAGTCCACGATGTACAGCGAGCCGCTCGTAGGACCCGTAGAGCCGATGGTGGTAAACGCTGCGCCTGCAATACCGGCGATGCCGCTGCCGATGGCAAAGGTGAGGCGGTCGGTCTTGCGCGTGTTGATGCCGGTGGCGTTGGCCATGGGCCGGTTGGCTACGGTAGCGCGCACGCGCAGGCCCCAACGGGAATGGTTCAGGGCCATGATGACGCAGCCAGTGACGAGAATGGTCAAACCCATGACGAACAAGCCGTTAATCGGGATGTCCAAGCCTTCGACCGGGGTCAGCGAGCCCATGATCCAGTCGGGCAAGGTGCCGCTCACTTCTTTACCGCCAAACGTAGAGCGAAAGACTTGCTGCATGCCCAAGGAGACGCCCCAGGTGGCTAGCAGGGTATCGAGCGGGCGTTTGTAGAGGTGGCGGATGACAGTCCATTCGAGCGCCCAACCGGCTACGAAGGCCAGCCCAAAGGCGATGAGGATGGCAATAGGAAAGTAGTAGGGCAGGAGCGCAGGCATGTGCAGCTCGACCACGCGCGAGGAAACATAAATCGTGTAGGCGCCAATCGTCATGAACTCGCCATGGGCCATGTTGATCACGCCCATTTGCCCAAAGATGATGGCCAGGCCCAGGCCCATGAGCAAGAGCACGGCAAACAGGCTCAGGCCTGAGAAGCCTTGCATGAGGCCAATGTTGAGCATTTCGGAAAAGGTCATGGGAAGGTGTCCATCTGGCGCAATAACTAGGCAAGCGGGCCCCGGACGCAGCCCTTGCGGGCAGCGTCCGAGCGTCCGAACTCAGGGGATTACTGGTAGCCCTTAGGGAAAGGATCGGGCTCGACCAGCTCGGGTGAAATGGCCGCGATCTTGAACTGACCATCCGTTTGGCCCTGGCCAATAATGGCTTTGCTCCAGAGGTGGCGGTTGGTGTTGTGGATGCGGGTGTAGCCCATGGGCGCGTCTTTGAACTCGATACCGCCGCATGCCGCAGAGACTTTGGTCACGTCAAAGCTACCGGCTTTTTCTACTGCAAACTTCCACAGCCACGGGCCGAGGTAGGCGTTTTGCGTCACATCGCCCACGACCGCGTCGGCGCCGTACTTGGCTTTGAACGCCGCCACGAACTTTTTGTTGTTCGGGTTGTCGATGGATTGGAAGTAATGGCAAGCGGAGTAAAAACCGTTGAAGTTCTCGCCGCCGATGCCCAGGACTTCGTCCTCGGTCACCGAGATAGTCAGCAGGAACTGCTTGTCACCCGTTACGCCCGCAGCCTTGAGTTGTTTGTAGAAGGCCACATTAGAGCCACCCACCACAATGGCGTAAATGCAATCGGGCTTGGCTGCCTTGATCTTGTTGATCATGGAGTTGAAGTTGGTATGGCCCAGGGGGTAATACTCTTCGCCCACTACTTTGCCACCGAGCTTATTCTCGATATGTTTGCGCGCGATTTTGTGCGAGGTGCGCGGCCAGATGTAGTCTGAACCGATCAGGTAATAAGTCTTGGCTTTCTTCTCTTTGTTGGCCCAATCGAGGCTCCACAAGATTTGCTGCACCGCTTCTTGGCCGGTGTAGATGACGTTCATGCTTTGCTCCAGCCCCTCATACATGGTGGGGTAGTAGAGCAGGCCGTTTTCTTTCTCAAAGATAGGCAGCACGGCTTTGCGCGAGGCCGACGTCCAGCAGCCATACACAGAGGCTACGCGGTCGTTGACCAGCAGCTTTTTGGCTTTTTCTGCAAAGGTAGGCCAGTCGGAAGCACCGTCTTCCTTGATCACTTTGATCTTGCGGCCCAGGATGCCGCCCATGGCGTTGATCTGGTCAATCGCCAATTGCTCTGCCTGGATAGAGCCAGTCTCCGAGATGGCCATGGTGCCCGTAGCTGAGTGAAGCTGACCGACCGTGACTTCGGTATCGGTAACCGCCAGGCCGGTGGTGTTGACCTTGGCAGTGGGGAACTGCTGGGCCAGCGCCATAGAGGACATGCCCACCAGCGGCGATGCTGAGAGTACTTTCAGAAGCTTGCGGCGCGTGGCGTCGAAAGCGGATTCGTCAAAATTGTTGGGCATAGTGTCTCCTAGGGTTTACGCGGATGGTTAATAAAAGGCTTGGTGCTAGAACATGGTTCAGGTTTCAGTGATGGCGGTAACGGACAAAAAAGTGTTTGACCGCAACGAAGCGTAATCAACATGTTGCGCACGCTGAATACGTTATTTAACGTATGCGTATCCACATATACGCATTGAGTCCAAAGTGCTTCGGGTTTACGCTAGGGACTCTCCGGTTCACCGCATGGAATCAAACTATTTGGGGCCAGCATGCGCACTTCTACGCAGAAGATTTTTCGTATCCGACGCGACTACAACGCCTGGGTGGCTGACGAGTCGATGGAGGACTACGCGCTGCGCTATACGCCACGCAGTTTTCGTAAATGGTCGGAGTGGCGGGTAGCCAATACCGCCTTGGGCGCGGTGTCGTTTTTGGCACTGGAAGCCATCGGCGGATCAATCGCATTGAGCTACGGTTTTTCCAATGCGATCTGGGCGATTTTGGTAGTGAGCCTGATCACGTTTTTGACCGCTTTGCCCATTAGCTATTACGCCGCGCGCTATGGCGTGGATATGGAGTTGCTGACACGCGGTGCGGGCTTTGGCTATTTGGGTTCGACCATTACCTCGCTGATCTATGCGAGTTTTAGCTTTATCTTTTTTGCACTCGAAGCGGCCATCATGGCGGTGGCTTTGCAGATGTTTTTGGACATACCCATAGGCTGGTGTTATGTGCTCAGCGCGCTGGTAATTATTCCGATGGTGGTGCGCGGAATTACGCTGATGTCCAAGCTGCAAATGTGGACTCAGCCCGTGTGGGGTGTATTGCTTTTGTTGCCTTATCTGGCAATTGCCTACAAGAATCCGCAAGCCTTTAGCGACTTCACCGGCCTGACTGGGCGCATATCGGGCAGCAGTGGTTTTGAGCCGCTCATGTTTGGCGCAGCGGCCACGGTGGCCTTTTCTCTGGTGGTGCAGGTGGGCGAGCAAGTGGACTTTTTGCGCTTCCTGCCAGAGCGCACGGCAGAAAATCGCAAGCGTTGGTGGGCGGCGGTGTTGATGGCTGGGCCGGGCTGGATTATTCCGGGCATGTTCAAAATGCTGGGCGGTGCGTTTTTGGCATTTTTGGTCTTGCAAAGCCAGTTGCCCGTGCATAAAGCGGTGGAGCCGACCCAAATGTATTTGGCCGGCTATGCCTATGTCTTTGAAGACCCGCAATGGGTGCTGGCGGCCACGGTGCTGTTTGTGTTGGTGTCGCAGATCAAGATCAACCTGACCAATGCCTATGCCGGTTCGTTGGCCTGGTCCAACTTCTTTGCGCGCTTAACCCACAGCCACCCTGGGCGGGTGGTGTGGCTGGTGTTTAACGTGCTGATTGCCGTGCTGCTGATGACGCTGGGCGTGTTTCAGGCACTGGAAATGGTGCTGGGTTTGTACGGCAATGTGGCGATTGCCTGGGTGGGCGCGCTGGTGGCGGACCTGGTGATTAACAAGCCCCTGGGCCTGAGTCCGCGCGGCATTGAGTTCAAGCGGGCGCACTTATATGACGTGAACCCGGTGGGGCTGGTGTCCATGATGTTGGCGGCCACCTTGGCCATCATGGCCTACGTGGGTTTGCTGGGCATCGAAGCACAAGCCTTTGCACCTTTCATTGCCCTAGGTACGGCCTTGGTGTTGTCGCCTTTGCTAGCTTGGTGGACGCGCGGGCGCTATTACATCGCGCGCAAACCGCACCGCCTAGGCCACCCGGGGCAGATGTTGGCTTGCAGTATTTGCGAAAACAAGTTTGAAGCCGAAGACATGGCACATTGTCCGGCCTATGGCGGCGCAATTTGTTCTTTGTGTTGCACGCTAGAGTCGCGCTGCCATGACCGATGCAAAACCGATTCACGCGCGGCCGAGCAGGCGGTGCGTTGGCTCAATGCATTTTTGCCGGAGAAGTTGTCGCGCCGGGTGAACTTTCGCGTTGGGCATTACATGGTGGTGGCTTTTTCTTTGGTCACTTTGCTGGCTACTTTGATGGGAATGGTCTATACCCAGGAGTCTGCGATTGCCTTGGGGGCTGACCCGCAGGAGTTGCTTCAGTCAGCGTTTCTAAAGGTGTTTGCGATTTTGCTTTTGGTGGTGGCTGCGTGCAGTTGGTGGATTGTGCTGGGCAGCGAGAGCCGTCGCATTGCGCAAGACGAATCCAACCGGCATAACCAGTTGTTGGAACAAGAGATAGAGGCGCACTCGCGCACCTATTCGGCCCTTAAGGCAGCGCGCGATGTAGCCGATTCGGCCAACCAGGCCAAGACGCGCTATGTGGCCGGTATGACGCATGAATTGCGTACGCCACTCAATAGTATTTTGGGCTACTCGCAAATTTTGCTAAAGAACGATTTGCTACCGACTTCGCCACGCGAATCGGTGCGCACCATCCACCGCAGCGGCGAGCATTTGCTGGGTTTGATTGACGGCTTGCTGGACTTGTCGCGCATCGAAGCCGGGCGCATGCAGCTAGACCCTATGCCGCTGCATTTGCCGGATTTTTTGGAAGAATTGGTGCGTATGGTGCGCCCGCAGGTGCAGGCTAAGGGTTTGCAATTTGTGTTTGACGAAGGCGGCAACCCGCCAGAGTGGATTAATGCCGATGCCAAGCGCCTGCGCCAGGTGATGATTAACCTCATCTCCAATGCCATCCGCTTTACCGACGATGGCACGGTGACCTTGCGCGCCACCTATGGACCGGATGTATTTCGCTTTGACGTGGTGGACACCGGCGTGGGCGTATTGCCGCAAGACCACCAGCGTATCTTTTTACCCTTTGAGCGCGGCACGGCGGGGCGGCGCCAAGGCGGCGAGCCCGGTACTGGCCTGGGGCTGGCGATAAGTGAGC
This sequence comes from Comamonadaceae bacterium, assembly GCA_947447615.1. Taxonomy (GTDB): domain Bacteria; phylum Pseudomonadota; class Gammaproteobacteria; order Burkholderiales; family Burkholderiaceae_C; genus Allorhodoferax. Next base: position 11,943 of record CANFJQ010000025.1, on the reverse strand, counting down.
AACTGACCACGCTGATGGGCGGCGAGCTGCAATTGCTGTCCTCGTCCAACAAAGGCAGTACCTTTAGCGTGCGCCTGCCTTTGGAATTGGCGAGCCAGCCCGGCCATTACACCGACACCGTGCGCGAGATTTTGGGCTATGTGGGTGCGCAGCGCACCTTGCTGGTGGTCGATGACCAGACCACGCAGCGCCAGATGCTGGTCGGGATGCTGGCGCCCTTGGGCTTTTCGCTGCGCGAGGCCGCCAGCGGCACCGAGTGCATTGCCAGCATTCAAGAGATGCGGCCCGATGCGGTGCTGCTGGATATCAGCATGGACGATATGGACGGCTGGCAGGCCGCTGGGCGCATACGCCAAGCGGGCTTTGAGGATTTGCCCATCATCATGGTCTCGGCCAATGCCTTCGAAAACCAGCCCGAGCGCTTGCGCGCCATGCGCTGCCAGGCTTTTGTAGCCAAGCCGATTTTGGAATCTGAACTGATCAACACCTTGCAAGAACACCTGAACCTGGAATGGTGTTTTGCGCAAACCAGCGAGATCGACCAAGCGCCACTGGCTGCCGTCGCACACAAAAACCTGCCCTATGCAGTGCGCCAAGATTTGCTGCGCCTGGCGCGCTTAGGCCATGTGCGCGGCCTGCAAACCGCGCTCGATGGCATCGCCCGCGCAGACCCGATTTTCGAACCCGTATGCGCACAGCTTCGCGAGCTGGTCACCCGCTTTGACCTCGACAGCCTGCAATCCCAATTGATGGAGCCTGAACATGCCGCCTAATCCATCCCCCGAAAACCCGGTGGTACTGGTCGTCGATGACGCGCCCAGCAGCCTGGGTGTATTGTGCGAAACCCTGGAGAGCGCGGGCTATACCGTGCTGGTGGCCAGCGACGGCGAAACCGCCTTGCAGCGCCTGGAAATGATTACGCCTGATGCGATATTGTTGGACTGCGTGATGCCTGGGCTGTCGGGCTTTGATACCTGTAGGCGGATTAAAAACAATACGGCTTGGGCACAAATTCCGGTGATTTTTATGACCGGTTTGTCCGATACGCTGCATGTGGTGGAAGGCTTTGCCTGCGGGGGCGTGGACTACGTGGTCAAGCCCTTGCGCGCAGCCGAGGTGCTGGCGCGCTTGCACACACATGCGCGCAATGCGCAGGTTAGCCGCATGGTGCGCGACGCCTTGGATGTGGCCGGTTTGGGCGTTGTGTTGGTCGATGGCCTGGGCCGCATTGCCTGGCGCTCCCCCAAGGCATCGCGGGCGCTGGTCAGCCTACACGAGGGCGGTGCCGATTACGCGACCAACAAGTTGCAACACGCTTTGCAAGCCGTGCTGCAAACCACCGGCGCCAGCGTAGATTGCAAAGACACCACGCCGCGCATGTCGCTACGCAATATGGGCCAAACCTCTACTGGCGAGACCTTGGTACTGCTGGAAACCGAGCGCGCAGTATCCACCGTCGAATCGCGTCTAAAACACGCCGCGCTCACGGCGCGGGAAACCGAAGTACTTTCCTGGATCGCCAAAGGCAAGACCAACCGCGATATTGCCGAGATACTGTCACTCAGCCATCGCACGGTGAATAAGCATTTGGAGCACATTTACCAAAAGCTCGGCGTCGAGACCCGCGCTGCTGCTGCTGCGGTGGCTATGGGCTGAGGCCAGCACCCGCAGTTAGAATCCGAGCCCATGGAAGCTTGGCCGAGCGGTTTAAGGCACCGGTCTTGAAAACCGGCGAGGATGTGAGTCCTCCGTGAGTTCGAATCTCACAGCTTCCGCCAAATAAGAACAGCCCCAATCGGGGCTGTTCTTATTTCTACTTGGGCAACATCACTGGGTGGGCTTCAGCGACGTTGCTTCCCGAGTACGGAAGTTCTCTTGTCGTTTGTGCAGCCGATTACCGGCCTTGGTGCTCGGTGATGAACTGGCGTAATGCTGCGTCGATGCGAGTCTGCCAGCCGTCCCCCGCTGACTTGAAGTATTCGACAACCTCGTGTGACAGGCGTATGTTGATGCGCTCTTTCGGGTGCACGGCACGCGGACGACCACGAGGCTTGAGCATTTCCTGCGCAAGCTTTGCGCCAAAAATTTGGGGCAGCACCTCTCTGGCCGGACGTGCTTTGGCGAAATCCGCCGCCGTCCATTCGGGGCTCTCGTCGTCAATTAGTTCAGGGTTTGGTTTCTTGCTCATAATTTTTCATCAGTCACGTTGCGGTCACTGTTGGCCGAGCGAAAGCTGATTTCCACGCGGATGAATGTACTTACGAAAAATAAAATTCTCAAATTATTTGTGTCCACAAAAAACGCCGTGATACCAACTCCGCAAGGTAACGCAGAACCCGAGCCGTTAATACTCAGAGCTATTAAGTAAGCGCAAAGCCTAACCAAGTCCTGAGTAGATACAGCTTCCGCCAGATACCCCTCGCATGGGGTTTTTTTACTTCGATTACTTCCCGCAAGCCATTTGCATGCGCTGCGAAAAAATGCTGTCCGGCGGTAAGGCTTCCCAGCCATCCGGGTCTGGTCCGAGTTGTTGTATCAGTTTGCCGCCGCCCATGGGCTCGGTATAGGTCAGCATGTCCAGGCCCCGACTGCGTTGGCCTTTGCAGTCGTACTCGACCAGAAAGCGGCTGGAGCGCACGCCCTCGCCATCGACTTTTTCCATGTTCACCAGTTCCCAGACTTGCACCATGTCCCCTTTACGCGCGACGCTGGCCTTGTCCATGAAAAACTGTGCTATGCCCGCTGGCCCCACGGGCTCCCATTCGGCGTATGCCGCGCTAGCAAATAGAAGCGCGGAGATGCTGATGAGGCGTGTAATGCGGCGTAGATTTTTCATAGCGATGAAGTTTAAGCCAGCGCCACCGCCGTGCCCCCCAAGCGCTTAGCAAGACCCTGCGCCAGGCGGTTGACATTGCCGTAGATGGACAGCTGCGGGTTGGCGCCAATGCTGGTGGGGAAGATGGAGCCGTCGTGGATGGATAGGTTTTCTATTTGCCAGTGCTGGCCGTCGGGCCGGGTGACGCCCAGCTTTTCGTCGCCGGCCAGGCCGCAGCCGCCCATGACGTGGGCGCTGCCGATTTTGGTGAGCAGGGGCTGCATGGGCAGAGCCTCGATAGCGGCCTTGGTGGCGGCCCAGTTGCTCGTGCCTTCGGCCAATTCGTGGCCCGGGTAGACCATGGTGGCACCTGCCTCAAACTGAATTTGCGCCATGGCCAGCATGGAGCGGCGCGCGCCTTCGAGCACGTAGTCGGTCAGCGGGTAGTCCAAGAGCGGGGAGCCGTCGCCTTGCAGCTCGACCTTGCCGCCTACGGCGCCTTCATGAAAGCCATCTCGCATCAGCGCCAGCATCACATTGGCCTTGGGGTATTGGCGGTACAGCGCCGCTTGTTTGTCGCCAAAGCCGGGCAGGTTGGCACCGAAAAACACCGGGTGCAGCGGCGCTACTTCCAGCTTGAAGCCGATGGGCCCGTCCACCGCTTGGGTGTGCAAAAAATGGTCTGAATAAATCGTTTGCGGCGCGCCGGTCCAGCCTGCAACCGTGTCTTTCATGACGGCGGTGGTGATAGCGACCGGGTGTAAAAAAGTGCGGGTACCCAGGCGCTTGTGCGGGTCCGGCGCTTTAGAACGCAAGAGCAGCGCCGGTGAGTTGATCGCGCCACCGGCCAGCACATAGTGTTTGGCGATCACACGCGTAGGCGTTTGCGCACTGTCGAGCGGCGCGGCATTGGGTTTGACGGAAATGCATTGCAAATCGCTGATGCGTCCGTTACTGATCGTCATGCGCTCCACGCGCGTTTCTACTAACAGCGTCGCGCCATGGTCTAGCGCGAAAGGGATGGTGGTCACCAGCATGGATTGCTTGGCGTTGGTGGGGCAGCCCATGCCGCAAGAGCCCAGGTTGTAGCAGCCCTTGACATTGCGCTGCATCACCTCGGCTTTGATGCCCAGCTTGGCTGCGCCACGGCGCATAAGCTCGTTGTTTTCGTTGGGCGCTACGGTCCAGGGCGCGATGTTCAGGCGGGCTTCGGCCTGGGCAAAGTAGGGCGCCAGCGCTTCGGGCGTGTAGTCGGGCAGGGCGAATTTGTCGCGCCAGAAGTTCAGGGTATCTGTGGGCGTGCGGAAAGAACTGGTCCAGTTCACGGTGGTGGTGCCGCCGACGCTGCGGCCTTGCAAAATCGTGATGCCTTTGTCTTTGGTTTTGCGCCCGGCGGACTCTTGGTAGAGCGAGGCATAGGCCTCGGGCTCGCGCTGCTTGAAGTCGGTGCTGGTTTTGAGCTGGCCTTCTTCGATGATGATGACCGACAAACCGGCTTTGGTCAGCAACTCGGCGGTGATACCCGCGCCCGCGCCCGAGCCGATGATGGCCACATCGCAGTTGAGTGTGGCCGGCACGGCGCCGTGTTTACCGCCCAGGACTTTCCAGCCGCGTTGCAGGCCTTGGAGGATGGGATCAGGAATATTGCTCATGGCGTGCTAACTCGATGAAAAAGTGAATAAGTGCGCGGCGCGCATACCGCGCACGAGGACTAGACCGCTGTGGGGCCAGGGTAGCCCAGCACCGCCCAGGATTCTTCGCCCGAAAAATAAGGCGCACAGACAATGTCGTGCAGGCCCAAATAGGCTTGTTGCTTGAGCGCAGTGCCCGAAGTTCGCATCCCTTGTAGTGCCTCGCCTACTTCGGCCACCGTGGCGCTTTCCCATGTGGCGGACAAACCGACAATGCCGCGCCGCCCGGCCATGGTCGGCAAGAGCGCAAACAGCTGGGATAACTCGGCTTGTACCGATTGGGGTGTACCGGCGATGAAGTTGTCGGCCCGGTCCAGCAGGGCCAGCAGCGATACTTCTTGCGCCGCTGCGTCGACTGGCAGGGTGCCCGCCAGCATGGCCTGTGCCACCCGCCTGAGCACCAGGCGCGCCGGGGCACTGAGTTTGCCGTTAACCAGCCCGGGCTGCAGCAGTGCCACTGCGCCACCGGCTGCGGCCAGCACGATGGCTGAGCCGATGCCTAATTTGAGAAAGCTTCGTCTTTGCATGCCCCTACTATGGCACAGCCTAGGGTGTTTGCGGTCGCCAAAGTGTCGGGGTTTTCCCGCTGCGCAGTGCCACTTGGGCAAGGCAGCGCGGAACCATGCGCCGCTTTGCCATGCCCATGGGTTCAGGCCTGGATCAACACCGGAAACGCCTCAGAGTCCATGGCTGCCCCTGGCGTCGGGCCGCCAGAGGGCGGCGGCGGGGGCGACATAAAGCCACTGCGCAACACAAAGCGGGCGTCCGCGCCGGTAAAACGGGCCGAGAAGGCGCGGCGCCGATTCGGGCTGGCGTTGGCCGGGGCGCCGTGCACCGTCAGGCCATGAAAGGCAATGCAGTCGCCTACTTCCAGCGGCCATTGCAATACGCGGTGATGCGCGCGCTGGGCCTCAAAGTCGGGCGGGGGCTCAAAGCGCGGGTCTTCGGCAGCGGTGTGGGTTTTGGAATCCACAAAGCGCGCCGGGGTAAACCAGCGGCCCCAGGCGTGCGAACCGGCAATGAACTCGATGGCGGTGTCCTTGGCCACCGGGTCCAGTGGTATCCAAAAGCTGATGATGTGTTCGCCGTCTATAGGGTAGTAAGGTTGGTCGTGGTGCCAGGGGGTGCGCTCTTTAGTGCCAGGCTCTTTAACCAAAATATGCTCGTGGTATAGGTTGACCTTGGGCGAGTCCATGAGCTGCGCCGCCAGGTGTTTGATGGGCGAATGAAAAAAGAAGTCGCGGTAGGCGTCAATGCGCTGCCAGTTGCAATAGTCGCCGAAAAATCGGCCTGGGTTACCCTCGGGCGTGTAGTGCTTGGCGTAGGGGCCGGGCTGGCGCAAATTCTCTTCCACGCCCTCGCGCAAGCGCTCAATCCAATCCATGCTGACTACTTGGCGTAGGGGTACGGCGCCGTCTGTTTGGTAAGCTGTCCGGGTGGCTTGGTCGATCATGCGTTCTCCTGCTTGGGGCGTAGTGGCTGGGCGAATGGTGCAGCATTTCAAGTTGTCTAGACAACTATAAACCGCTTGGAAGCGAGCCTGGCTCAGGGTTTTCCCGCTTTGGCCGAAGTTGTATAGACAACTATACTGAATCGGACCTGGGCCGGACCGCTATGCCGGACCCGGCGGGCCGCGTTTTTTGCAAGGAGTTTTCGCCATGTTTTTGCGCAATACCCGGTACATCGCCGCCTGGGACCGCGAGCTGGGCAGCAGCCCCCGCGCGGTGCAAGTGCTGGGCGAACGCATCGTGCTCTACCGCAAGTCCGACGGCAGCGCCGCTGCCTTGGAAGATGCTTGCCCCCACCGCAAACTGCCGCTGTCACTGGGCCGCATTCAAGGCGACCATATCGAGTGCGGTTACCACGGCCTGACTTTTGATTGCAGCGGCGCCTGCGTCAAGGTGCCGGGTATGGACCGGATTGCGCCGGGCGCGCGGGTGCGTGCTTACCCGCTGCACGAGCGCTATGGCCTGCTGTGGATTTGGATGGGTGAGCCCGAGCGCGCTGACCCCAGCACTATTCACCACATCCCGCATTGGGACGACCCGGCCTGGGGTTGCAACCAGGGCGAAGCCATCGACATGGCCTGCAATTACCTGCACATCACCGACAACTTGTTAGACCCCTCGCACGTGTCCTGGGTGCACCAAAGCTCGTTTGGCAATGCCGCTTGCGAAGACACGCCGCTTGATACGACCGAAGCCGATAACGGCGTCACGGTTTCGCGCTGGATGCGCGATGTGGAACCCGCGCCTTTTTATGTGCCTTTCCTCAAGTTTCAAGGTAACTGTGACCGCAAACAGCAATACGAAGTGCGCTTTCCCAGCCATGCCTATATCAAGGCGATTTTTGTGCCGGCAGGCACGGGGGGCGACGACAAGCCGCTGCACCCGGATGGCTTCATCATGGACAGCTACAACTTCATGACGCCAGTCGATGCAAACCATACGCGCTACTACTGGTTTCAGATGCGCAATTTCGCGCCTGGCGATGCCGAAGTGTCGCGCCAATTCACCGAGTCGGTGCGCGGTGCGTTTGCTGAAGACAAGGTGATTTTGGAAGCCGTGCACCGCGGCATCGAAACCGCCAGCGTGCCGCCCATCGGCCTGAAAATTGACCTGGGGCCGACGCGCTTTCGCCGCGCGATGGCGCAGCGGATTGCTGAAGAAAAATCGCAGACCCAAGCGCAAGCGCAAGCGCGCAGCCGCGCCATCCCCATCCACCCGGAGGCCGTATCGTGAGCGCAACGCACCAGGGCCTGCATTTCAACCCGCATGTCGCGGCCTTGCCACCCTATAACGCGGGCACCAATGTGGCCATTGCCCGCGCTGCGTCGGGCATGCAAGACATTGCCCGATTGGCCAGCAACGAAAACCCCGAGGGCTGCTCGCCCAAAGTGATGCAGGCCTTGGCCTCCAGCGCCTTCGAGCCCTGGCGCTACGCCGACCCGGCCTGTACCGCATTGCGCGCGGCGCTGGCAGCGCGCCTGGGCGTGGATGCGGCGCAGATTGTGGTGGGCAATGGTTCGGAAGAAATGATTGCGGCGGTGTCGCGGGCCATGTTGGTACAGGGCAATCAGGTGCTGACTGTGGTGCCTAGCTTTGGCTTGCATGAAATCGAACCCCTGGCGCTGGGCGCTACCGTGGTCAAGCTGCCGATGACGGCCAGCTTTGGTTTTGATTTGGACGCCTTAGAGCGCGCCATGGCCACAGTGCCGCGCATGGTGTTTTTGTCCTCGCCTTGGAACCCGGTGGGCCCGGCGCTCAGCCATGACGATTTGCAGCGCGTACTGCGCGCGGTGCAGCCGGGCAGCTTACTGGTGCTGGACGAGGCATATTTTGAATACGCCGACCCCGGCAGCGTAGATGGCTTGGAAATGCTCAAGACCAGCGGCCTGCCCTTTGTGGTGCTGCGCACTTTTTCCAAGGCCTACGGATTGGCGGGTTTGCGCGTGGGTTACGCGGTGTGTTCGGATGCGGAAATTGCGCGGGTCATGGGCTCTGCCAAAACGCCGTTTAACGTCAATGCCGCCGCGCAGTTGGCCGCTGTCGCCGCCCTCGAAGACGACGCCTGGATGCGCGCCTCGGTAGCGCGTTTGCGCACCGAGCGTGCGCGCGTGGCCAAGGCGATTAAAGCGCTGGGTTTGCGCGTGGCTGATTCGCAAACCAACTTTTTGTTTTTCGAATGCCGCAGCGACAGCGCCGAACAAGCCGCCGCGCTTTTGCGACAAGGCATCATCGTCAAGGCCTGGCGCGAAGCCGGTTACGAACGCTTTATGCGCGCCACCATCGGCAGCACGCAAGACAACGATCGTTTGCTGGCCGCGCTTGCCGTGCTGAACCCGACGCCCTGAGTCTGCGTAAATCAGGTTCCGATAGACCGCCGGACATGCATCCAACACGCGCCGCAAGCTCCAATCAAGAATCCTGAAGAAAGACGTCTGCCATGCCGCCAAGTTCCGTACCCCCCGAATTGTTGGATGCCTTGCGCGCTGCCATCGGTGCCGACCAGGTAGCGACTGCCGAGGCCGTCGCGTTATTGGATGTAGGCTGGAACCCGCAGAACCTGGGTGCGGGTATCGTGGTCTCGCCGGGCTCCACACAAGAGGTGGCGTTGGTGGTGCGCTTGTGCGCGCAGCATGGCGTGTCGCTGGTGCCGCAAGCCGGGCGCACGGGGCTGGTGGGTGGCAGCGTCTCGCAGCCGGGGCAAATCGTGCTGTCTTTACTGCGCATGCATCAGATAGAGCCTATTGATGCAGCCGAGCGTGTGGCCGTGGTGGGCGCTGGTTGCACTTTGCAAGCTTTGCAAGAGGCTGCGGCGGCGGTGCAACTAGAGCCAGGCATTGACTTGGCCGCACGCGGCTCGGCCACTTTGGGCGGGATGGTCTCGACGAACGCCGGTGGCGTCATGGCCTTTCGCAATGGCGTGATGCGCCACCGGGTGCTGGGCCTGGAAGCCGTGCTGCCGGACGGCACGGTGTTTCAGGACCTGACGCGGGTGGTAAAAAACTCGGCGGGCTACGACCTGAAGCATTTATTCATAGGTGCCGAGGGCACGCTGGGTGTGGTCACCCGCGTGGTCATCAAGCTGGACCCGCTGCCTCCGGCCAGCGCCACGGTTTTGCTTGGCCTGCCGTCGGTGGAGGCGACTTTGGAAGTGATCAGCCGCGCCCTGCATATTGACGCCGGACATCTACGCGCCGCCGAAGCGCTGTGGCAAGGCTTTATGCAACTCAATGCCGCGGCCTTGCAATGGGTCGACGCCGCCATGCCGCTGGACCAGCCCATGTACCTCTTGCTCAAACTGGGCGGCAACCATAGCGACGCGCTAAACGCAGCTCTGGAAAATTTGTTTGAGTCCATTGCCTCCGACTACCCCGGCGCCAACGGCATCATCGCAAGCTCGGCGCGACAGGAAAACGAACTTTGGCGCCTGCGCGAAGACACCGACATCGTGTACCGCGCGCATCCGCAAGCGCCGTCGTACGATGTCTCGGTGCCGCTCTCGCGCATCCCCGCGTACGCAGCGCAAGTGCAGGCCGAATTAGCCGCCCACGACCCGGCCTGGCGCCCCTACATCTTTGGTCACCTGGCCGATGGCAATTTGCACATCATCTTGAACCAGGCCGGCCCGCTGCCGCCCGAGCGCGCGCAAGCGGTGGAACACATCCTGTATCGCAACTTGCAAGCCATGGGCGGCTCCTTCTCCGCCGAGCACGGCGTAGGCTCCAAGCGCATAGGCGCCATGAACGACACCACCGATAGCACCAAACTGGCCGCTATGGCGCAGGTCAAGCAGTTGCTGGACCCGCAGATGCTGATGAATCCAGGGAAACTGTTTACCAGTTGAGGTCTTTAGGGATCGTATCGGTCATAATGACCAGTATGATCGATATGCCTATCGGGATGAAAAAACCATGATTACCCAAACCAGCGCCGTGAATTTCAGGCAAAACCTGGGCGAAATGCTCAACCAAGTGCAGTACCGCCAGGACAGCGTGCTGATCAGCAAGGACGGCAAACCCGTCGCTGCCCTGGTGGACGCCCGCTTGTTTGAACGTATTCGGCGCATGCAAGCCCGCTTCGATGCGCTGTGCCAACGGATTGAAACCGGTTTTGCCACGGTGCCGCAAGCTCAGGGGCTGGCAGAGATAGAAGCAGCCATTGCCGCAGAGCGGCAGGCCATGCAAAAGCATGCGCCTGGCACCAGCGTAAAACCACACCAAATCACTTGATTGCGCTGCGTATGCGCGTGGTGCTAGATACCAATGTCCTGCTGTCGGGTATCGCCTATCCGGCCAGTATCCCCGGCAAAATTTTGACGGCCTGGCACCGGGGTTCACTGGAACTGGTGCTGTCCGACTACCTGTTAGACGAGTTGCGGCGCGTCTTGCCGCGTTTATCGCACCGTCATGGTTTGAGCGCTACCGAAATAGACGATTTGGTGGACGCTTTATCTATCCAAGCTGAAGTCATAGAACCTGACACCAACATAGACCCCGAATTACGCGACGCAGGGGATCAGCCCGTGCTCGGAACCTTGGTAGCCGGCATGGCGTCGGCAAATATCGACTACCTAATTACCGGGGACAAAGACTTGCTGGCGCTGGCCGGGCGTTATCCCATTTGCAGCCCAGCGCAGTTTTGGGCGCAGCACGGCGGCGTCTAGCGCATCCATTGACATAAGGGCATAGCACCGTTGACCCGGCAATGCATTCGCATTACCATCGCCATACCTTGCTCATCTTTTCTAAACAGGATGCCCCATGCCGACCACCGTCGAAGCCGACTCCACCCTGACCGACCGCTACCAGACCACCGTGCCGGAAACCGTCCGCCGCGTTTTGCGCTTGGGCAAGCGCGACAAGCTCCGCTACAGCATTCGGCCTAATGGGGAGGTAGTGCTGTCACGCGCCGCGACCACGCCCGCCAGTGACCCGGTGCTCGATGCGTTTCTGGCCTTCTTGGCCCGCGACATGGCCGAGCACCCCGAACGTTTGCAGGCCTTGAACGCAGAGCTAGTAAACAGATTGCAGGTGCTGGTCGGCGAGGTGGAGCTCGATTTGGATACAGCCTTGTCGGCAGACGATGAATAACGGTGGCCAAGCCTTCACCCCTGGTAATTCATGGTTGGACGGTTTTCGCCCACCCGCTCTTTCTAAGCCAGCTTGAAACGCTGGCCAGGCAGGTGGAGGCCTTACAACACAAAGACCCCAAGGGCTACGCGAAAAAGAACGCCAGCAAGCGACTTGCCGCCATCATCAGCCTAGCGTTTGACCGCATTCCACAAGACCCGACACGGCCTGAATACCGCAAGGGCAGCACACTGGGCGGCAAATACACACACTGGCTGCGGGCCAAGTTTTTTCAGCAATACCGTTTGTTTTTTCGCTACCACGCCCCGAGCAGGGTAATCGTCTATGCCTGGGTCAATGACGACGACAGCAAACGGGCTTACGAAAGCAGTTCCGACGCCTACCGGGTATTTCGCAAGATGCTGGAAACCGGCCACCCGCCCGATGACTGGGAGCACCTTCTAGCCCAAGCAAGCATGGGCCCGCAATTGCAGCAATTCAAGCCGGATACGACCTCTTAAAAGCCAGGCTGCTCCGCTGGTCTAGACCAACATCGCCGCACCCCGGTCCAGGTAGGTGTCTAGAAACTGATCTAGCCTAGGGTGGCGGGGTTTGCCGAAGACTTCAGTAGGCGTGCCATGCAGCAGCAGTTTGCCTTCGTCTAAAAAGGTGATGCGATTGGCCACCGAGGCGGCAAAGCCAATTTCATGGGATACCACCACCATGGTCATGCCATCGGCGGCCAGGTCGCGCATGACCTTGAGCACCTCGCCGGTGAGTTCCGGGTCCAGCGAGGAGGTGGGTTCGTCAAACAGCATGATTTTGGGCTCGCAAGCCAGCGCGCGGGCAATGGCGACGCGCTG
>CANFJQ010000024.1 GCA_947447615.1 Comamonadaceae bacterium | reverse complement strand
CTGGATGTCGATGGCGAAATGCACGGCGACGTGGCGCTGGACGGCCATGCCCGCGAGGCGCTTATGCCCAATACCACCTTGATTGGCGACGCCAACCTGCTGGTGCTGCCCAATATCGACGCGGCCAATATCGCCTACAACCTGCTCAAAACCGCTGCCGGCGGCAATATTGCGATCGGGCCGGTGCTGCTGGGCGCGGCCAAGCCGGTGCATGTGCTGACCGCCAGCACTACGGTGCGCCGCATCGTCAATATGACAGCACTGACGGTGGCTGACGCCAACGCCAGCCGCTGAAACCCATGCCGCGCTAGCCTGGCGTGGCCTATTTTTTTAAAGAGAGTAGCCCGTGAAGCAAAGTTTTCAATTGGACCTTCCCGGGCGCGCGCGCGATCGCTGGCTGGACGCCAGCAAGCACACGGTGCGCAAATACGTGGCGCGCCAGCGCCGCGCGCCCCTGCCCGAGGGGAGCGATTACTGGGACTTTGCCTGCCGATTCGGCAGCACAGAGCAGGAATCCACTGAAGTCCACTTTGCCACCCTGATTACTTTGATGGACGCCGCCGCCGGGCGCGGTGAAAACACGTTTTTCGTCAGCATCCGTGGCCATGCGGCTGTGCGTAGCCCGCAAACCAAGCCGCCTGCGGACCAGGTTTTAGCGGGTCAAGACCCGGAATTCTCTGTTGAATAGTCGTCTTTAAAGGGATTAAGCGACTTTTCTCTCTGAAAATCCCACCGTGGGTGCTCGGGCCCACTAGCAAAAGCCCTTAAGTGCAAACCCTGATATTTTTGGGCGTTTGAGGCCTTGGGTTATTGCCTTTTCCCACCAGATGGGGGACAATCGCCTGAGGATTTAGGTATTTTTTCGATTTTTTGACGGTTTTAAGGTGTTTTCGATGACCTGCTCGTTGTCGAGGCCTGTCAGGGGAAGTCAAGGTTTTCCCGGATGGTGGAATCTAGCCTTCCGCCTTGCCAAGTCGCTCATTCTGTGGGCCGCCCTGCTGATCGCGTTTGCTGCACCTGCACAACAGGACTTTAGCGCGCCGGGTGCCAGCATTGCGGAGCATGAATTGCCGACACAGGCCTTGGAGACCTACCGCAATATTCGAAAAGGCGGACCTTTCCCCTTTGACAAGGATGGCGTGGTCTTCGGTAACAGGGAGCGTTTGCTTCCGCCACAAAAACGTGGTTTTTACCGGGAATACACCGTCCGAACCCCTGGGGAGCGCAGTCGCGGAGCCCGAAGAATTGTGTGTGGTGGACCGGCAACAATGCCGCAAGCCTGTTACTACACGGCCGATCACTATGCGAGTTTTCGCAAGATCGTGCCTTGATTTTTTGTTTTTTTTGAGAAAGTGAATCGGGGATGGACACGCCACTTCGAACTGTCAGAACGAATATCGTTCAATCGATACGCGCTTTTCGCGTATCGGACTTGCAAGATGCAGCCCAAGATTTGGGCCAGCATTTTCTATACGCCAATCTGGGCAGCGCCCAGACCAAGCAAGATGTTTTGGACCTGATCGGCGCCCAGTTCATGCTGTCGCCCAATGCCGGCAAGAACTTTGACGCCTTGTATGACAACATGACCGATCCGCTCCATAAGTCAGGCCCCCAGCCCGGTTTTGTGGCGGTCTTGGAGCACATTCCGGCCAACGTCAAGTTCGACAAAGAGGCCCGCGAACAACTGCTGGACATCTTCCGTGATACCGCCGATTACTGGGCAGACCGAAAGATACCGTTTAGGTGCTTCTATTCTTTTCTGTAGCCCGTTCTGCACAAACCAGCCAAGCAGAACGGGCGAATCAGGCAAACAGCGGTACCGAGGCACAAAGCACAGCCGGAACCGAATTAGCGGGTGTTGCAGAAAGGCTACCCGGTGATTTCTTAATCGACGTGTCGCCTTTGGCGCTGCGTATGAGTAGCCCGTTTAACGCGGGTTATTGGTTGGCGGCGGCATAAGCCGAAATTCGCCAACTAGGCGAGCAATATCGCTCCCATCAAAAAGCCCGTTCTTGAACGGGCTTTTTTGTGACTGAAGCGCTGGATAAGCAAAGCATTTGCGGATTGCTTCGCCGGGCTTTTAATTGCCGGGTACAGCAAGAGCAGGTTCCGCAGAGGAATTTCCGCCCCTGATCCCCCGCAGCCTCAGGCTTGCGGAGGGGTGCCTACGTGCTCGGCCTGGCGGTCTGCGTGGTAGCTGGAGCGCACCATGGCACCGACGGCCGCGTGTTTGAATCCCATGACGTAGGCCTGGGTTTCAAACTGCTTAAAGGTATCGGGGTGGACATAGCGGCGAACCGGCAAATGGCTGCTCGATGGCGCCAGGTATTGGCCGATAGTCAGCATGTCAATTTCGTGGGCCCGCATGTCCTGCATGACGGCCAGAATTTCCTCATCGGTTTCGCCCAATCCCACCATCAAGCCGCTTTTGGTCGGAATGTCTGGAAACTGCGCCTTAAATTTCTTTAGCAAATTAAGGGAAAACAGGTAGTCCGAGCCGGGCCGGGCTTCTTTATATAAGCGCGGTACCGTTTCGATATTGTGGTTCATGACATCGGGTGGCGCGCTTTGCAAAATCTTGAGGGCGCGGTCATCCCGGCCTCTGAAGTCGGGCACCAGCACCTCAATGCGAGTTGCTGGTGATAGCGCACGGATTTTTTCAATGCACTGCACAAAATGGCCTGCGCCGCCGTCGCGCAAATCATCGCGGTCCACGCTGGTGATCACGACATAGTTCAGCCGCAGCGCCGCAATCGTGCGCGCCAGATTGTCCGGCTCATGCAGATCCAATGGGTCGGGCCGCCCGTGGCCCACATCGCAAAACGGGCAGCGGCGGGTGCACTTGTCGCCCATGATCATGAAAGTGGCAGTCCCTTTGCCAAAGCACTCGCCAATATTGGGGCAGGACGCCTCTTCGCAGACGGTAACCAGCTTGTTCGCCCGCAAAATGTCCTTGATTTCGTAAAACCGGGTGCCGCTGGAAGCCGCTTTCACCCGGATCCAATCGGGCTTTTTCAATACTTCCGCCGCCTGCACTTTGATCGGAATGCGGGCGAGCTTGGCGCCAGCCTTTTGCTTGACCAGGGGGTCGTAGGCGGGGCTAAGCTGGCGGGTATCGGACATGGGAGCTTTCAGGGCGAGAGGGCGCTTTGCAAACGCGCAGCGAGTGTGGCTGCGGCTTCTTCCCACGCTATGGGAAACCCGATTGTAGAAAGATCAACGGTGCGCAAGCCTGCGTAGCCGCAAGGATTAATCAAATCAAATGGCGACAGATCCATACCCACGTTCAGCGCCACCCCGTGGTAGGTGCAATGGCGGCTGACTTTGATGCCCAAAGCCGCTATCTTGCCCAGCCCGCTGAAATCTGGTGCCGCGCCGGTGGGTGTAGGCGCTAGGCGGCTATGGCCACCCGGATCATCGGGCCGGACGTAAATGCCGGGCGCGCCTCGCACGCGGTGGCCGGTAATGCCCCATTCGCCAAGGCTGCGGATGAGCGCCTCTTCGATGCGGAAAACGTACTCTTTGACGAAATAGCCCGCACGCTTGAGGTCAATCAGTGGATAAGCGACCACCTGACCCGGCCCGTGGTAGGTAATCTGTCCACCGCGATCCGTTCGGACAACGGGGATATCGGAGGCGGCCAACAAGTGCTCGCTGCGACCAGCAATGCCTTCTGTAAACGTGGGCGGGTGTTCGCAGATCCAAAGTTCATCAGCTGTATCCGCTTGGCGCGATGCCGTGAACGTTTGCATGGTCTCTAGCGTGGGAAGGTAATCGACCCGGCCAAGCTTGACTATCTTCATAGGGGTGGGTGCTTACAAGGCCACCTTGACCATGGGGTGGCCGGTCAGTGCCAAGTACAAGCCATCCAGCTGCGCACGACTGGTGGCGCGCACGATCAGGGTGACGCCCAGGTATTTTTCCGTTTTGCTGGCCCGCAATTCCACTTTGTGCGCACCAAATTCAGGGTCAAAGCCTTGTGCCAGGCGAACCATGGTCTCCACAAATTCGGGGTGATGCTGGCCGATTACTTTGACGGGGAAATCGCAGGGGTAGTCAATCAAGGAGTCGCCCGATGCCGCGTGCATCACAGTTGGAGTCGCTTGCTTGCCGGTGAGACTTTTCTTCATAGGCCGATTATCGGGCCTGCCTGCTTCGCATTGGAACGGCATGCCCCAAAACAGGACGATTGGTAAAGATGTTATATACTCGAAGGCTCTCATGCATGTTCGGGCTTACCGGGGTGTCAAAAAAAACGACAGAATTTTTAGAGGGTCATTACGACCCTTGGCAGGAAGATTCTGAAGAGGATTTTGTTACCCTCAATGCAGCGCAGGCGCAGGCTTTGCGCGAACAGCAACCGGGTTTGTCGGCTTTCCAAGTCGTTGCGCTACAAGCGCTTTGCGGTTTGGTATTCGCGGCGATCGCTGGGCTGGTGAGTACACGGGGCTGGTCGGTCGCGTACGGTGCTTTTGCGGTAGTGCTTCCCAATGCCTTGTTGGCGCGCGGGATGACCCGAAAACCTACGTCGATTAACGTATTGTCTGCGGTGGCCGCTCTGTTAGTGTGGGAATTGGTCAAGGTGGCTCTAACGCTTGCGATGCTGTTTGGCGCGCCTTGGGTAGTAAAGAATTTGAGTTGGCCCGCTTTATTGGTGGGCTTGGTGTTAACGATGAAAGTGCACTGGCTAGCCTTGGTCTTCAATCCCAAGCGGCCAGTGTCAAACCAAGTCTAGGATCCAAGGACATATGTCAGCTGAACATGGACCGAGCGCCGGTGAATACATCGGCCATCACCTCACCCATTTGCAGAATAAGCCTATGGGTGGCATTGTTGACTTTACGGTGTTCAATATGGATTCGCTTTTCTGGGCGATTTCCCTTGGTGTGATCGGCTGCATGGTGATGTGGCTGGCCGCGCGCCGCGCGACCTCGGGCGTACCCGGCCGCCTGCAAGCTGCAGTCGAATTACTGGTCGAGATGGTGGATGCACAGGCAAAAAGCATTGTGCACAACGCTGAAAGTCGCAAATTTGTGGCTCCCCTTGCGCTGACTGTGTTCGTCTGGATTTTCATGATGAACGCCATGGATTTGTTGCCTGTGGATTTGATTCCGATGATTTGGGAAGTGTTGTTTGTAGCCAATGGCGGCGATGCGCATCATGCGTACATGCGCGTCGTGCCTACCGCTGACTTGTCTTCGGCTATGGGTTTATCTGTCAGCGTGCTGATCATTTCCCTCTACTACTGCGTGAAGATCAAGGGGCTGGGCGGCTGGATTCATGAGTTGTTCACCGCGCCCTTTGGCGATCATTTCCTGCTGTACCCCTTCAACTTTGCGATGCAGATGATTGAATTCGTCGCCAAGACGGTTTCGCATGGCATGCGGCTGTTCGGCAATATGTACGCCGGCGAGTTGATCTTTTTGCTGATCGCTCTGATGGGCGGTGCTTTTTCCCTGTCATTTACCGGTATCGCTTTGTCCATTGGACATATCGTTGCAGGCACCGTGTGGGCGATCTTTCATATTTTGATTATCACACTGCAAGCTTTTGTGTTCATGATGCTGACCCTGGTGTATGTGGGTCAGGCGCATGATCACCATTGATTTCGTTTTTCGTTTTTTTTAAGGAGCTATCATGGAACTCATCGGTTTTGTTGCGCTTGCCGCAGGTTTGATCATCGGTCTTGGCGCTGCCGGCGCTTGCATCGGTATCGGCATTATGGGCAGCAAATATTTAGAAGCTGCTGCGCGTCAACCGGAGTTGATGGGCGAACTGCAGACCAAAATGTTCTTGCTCGTGGGTTTGATTGACGCGGCGTTCATTATTGGTACCGGTGTTGCTCTGTGGTTCACCACGGCCAACCCATTCCTCGGCCAGATCGCTAATCTGCCCAAGTAATTCCCCTGTTCAGTAACGGCCTGGCTGCTTTGCAGCCTTGGCCTTCCGAAGTCATTCGGGAAAGGACGAGAAGTGAGTATTACTGGTACGCTGATTATTCAGATGATTGTGTTCCTGATTTTGGTCGGGTTCACGATGAAATATATATGGCCGCCCTTGGTCAAGGCGCTGGATGAGCGCGCAGAGAAGATTTCGCATGGGTTGGCTGCGGCCGAGCACGCGAAGATCGAGCTCTCCAACGTTCACCGCGAAGTAGAGACCAAGCTCGCTGCGACCCGTTCTGAGTCTGCTGCAGTGCTTGCCGATGCCGCTCGCCGTGCGCAGCACATCATCGACGAAGCCAAAGCACGTGCGACCGAAGAGGGCGCGCGCATTGTGGCTGCAGCCCACCAAGAGGCCTTGCAAGAAGCGGTCAAAGTGCGCGAGTCATTGCGCCAAGATGTTGCTGCATTGGCAGTCAAAGGCGCCGAGCAGATTTTGCGCAAAGAAGTGAACCCGCAAGTGCATGCAGACTTGTTGGAACGCCTCAAGACCGAACTCTAGAGGCTGCCATGGCTGAACTTGCAACCATCGCCCGGCCTTATGCGGACGCCTTGTTTAAGGCGAGTGCCGCGCAATTGCAGGCAACTTCGCAATGGCTTGATGAAGTCGCTGCCCTGGCCGCAGATGCTGAGTTGCTGCGCTTTGCTAGCAACCCGAAGGCGACCAGTGCGCAATTGCTGGATTTGCTTAAGGTGAGCGCTCAGCCTCCGATGGCGGCGCTGGCTGACAATTTTCTGCGTGAGTTGATAGACAACGGTCGTCTGAGCGCATTACCTGAAATTGCTGCGCAATTTCGCAAGCACATGAACTCGCAATCGGGCGCATCGGATGCCGTGCTGTACAGCGCGTTTGCGGTGGATGCGCAGTCGCTCGACAGCGTGCGTCAGACTTTGGAAAAGCGCTTTGGCCGCAAGCTGCACATTACGGTGCAGATCCAAGAAGACCTGATTGGTGGCGTGCGCATTGCGGTGGGTGATGAGGTGCTGGATACCTCTGTCAAAGCCCGCCTGGAACAAATGAAAGTGGCGCTGGCTGCGTAAGCGACCGGTGTCCGGGATTTAGTCTTAACAAGAAAGAGGGAAAGAGTAATGCAACTCAATCCGGCAGAAATTTCCGAGCTCATCAAGAGCCGTATCGAAGGACTCGCGGTCAACGCCGATGTCCGTAATGAAGGTACCGTGATTTCGGTTACCGACGGTATTGTTCGCTTGCATGGTCTATCCGACGTGATGCAAGGCGAGATGCTGGAATTCCCTAACAACACCTTCGGCCTGGCGCTCAATCTTGAGCGCGACTCGGTTGGCGCAGTGATTTTGGGTGACTACGAGCAGATTTCGGAAGGCGACACCGTCAAATGTACCGGTCGTATTTTGGAAGTGCCCGTGGGCCCTGAGCTCATTGGCCGCGTGGTCAACGCCTTGGGCCAGCCGATTGACGGCAAAGGCCCGATCAATGCCAAGATGACTGACGTGATTGAAAAAGTTGCGCCTGGTGTGATCGCGCGTGAATCCGTTAGCCAGCCTATGCAAACCGGCCTGAAGTCGATCGACTCCATGGTGCCTGTTGGTCGTGGCCAGCGCGAATTGATTATTGGTGACCGCCAGACCGGTAAAACGGCAGTGGCGATCGACGCCATCATCAACCAAAGAGGTCAGAACATGACCTGCGTCTATGTGGCGATCGGGCAAAAAGCCTCGTCCATCAAAAACGTGGTGCGTGCACTGGAAAAAGCCGGTGCGATGGAATACACGATTGTGGTGGCCGCATCGGCATCTGAATCGGCTGCTATGCAGTACGTGTCGGCCTACTCCGGCTGCACTATGGGTGAATACTTCCGCGATCGCGGCGAAGATGCCCTAATTGTGTATGACGACTTGTCCAAGCAGGCCGTTGCTTACCGCCAAGTGTCTTTGCTGCTGCGCCGTCCTCCCGGCCGTGAAGCCTACCCTGGCGACGTGTTTTATCTCCACAGCCGTTTGCTAGAGCGCGCAGCGCGCGTGAATGCCGATTATGTGGAAGCCTTCACCAAAGGCGCGGTCAAAGGTAAAACCGGTTCGCTGACCGCCTTGCCCATTATTGAAACCCAGGCCGGTGACGTGTCCGCTTTCGTTCCGACCAACGTGATTTCGATTACCGACGGCCAGATCTTCTTGGAAACCTCCTTGTTTAACGCCGGTATCCGTCCCGCGATCAACGCGGGTATCTCGGTGTCTCGCGTCGGTGGTGCTGCACAAACCAAATTGGTCAAGAACTTGTCGGGCGGTATCCGTACCGACTTGGCGCAGTACCGTGAATTGGCGGCGTTTGCGCAGTTCGCTTCCGACCTGGACGAATCGACCCGCAAGCAGCTCGACCGCGGTGCCCGCGTTACCGAGCTGTTGAAACAAGCCCAATACAGCCCCTTGACCATTAGCTTGATGGCTGCGACTTTGTTTGCAGTCAACAAAGGCTTTATGGACGATATCGAGATCAAGCAGGTCTTGCCCTTCGAGCGCGAGTTGCATGCCTACCTCAAAGACAAGCACGCCAGCCTGCTGGCTAATTTGGAAGCCAACAAAGCCATGGACAAGGATGCCGAGGCAGAACTGACCGCCGGTTTAACCGCTTTCAAGAAGACCTTTGCTTGATCGCCGCTGACGCAACCAGGAGCAACTGATGGCAGCAGGCAAGGAAATACGCGGCAAGATCAAATCGGTGGAAAACACCAAGAAGATCACCAAGGCCATGGAAATGGTGGCGGCGTCCAAAATGCGCAAGGCGCAAGAGCGCATGCGCGCCGCCCGCCCTTACAGCGAGAAGATCCGCAATATCGCGGCCAACCTCAGCAAAGCCAACCCGGAATACGTGCATCCTTTCATGCAAGTCAACCAGGCAAATGGCGCGGGCTATATCGTTGTCACTACGGACAAAGGTTTGTGCGGCGGCCTCAACACCAATGTGTTGCGGAGCATGCACCACAAAATGCGCGAATTGCAAGGCCAGGGTCTTCAACCGCAAGCGGTGGCGATTGGCAACAAAGGCCTAGGCTTTTTGAACCGCTCTGGCGTCAAAGTGCTTGCCCAAGCGGTGCAGCTAGGCGATACGCCGCATCTGGAAAAGCTGATCGGCCCGGTCAAAGCCTTGCTTGATGCTTATGTGGCTGGCGAGATCCGTGTAATCTATTTGTGCTTTACCCGCTTTATCAACACCATGAAGCAGGAGCCGGTGGTGGAGCAATTGCTTCCGCTGTCCGCTGAATCGCTGAACAAGCATGCCACCCGTGCGACCTGGGACTACATCTATGAGCCCGACGCCAATGTGGTGATCGACGATTTACTTTTGCGTTACGTGGAAGCCCTGGTGTACCAAGCGGTGGCCGAAAGCATGGCATCCGAGCAGTCGGCACGTATGGTGGCGATGAAGTCTGCGACTGATAACGCGGGAAGCGTTATCAATGAACTCAAACTGGTTTACAACAAGACGCGTCAAGCTGCGATCACCAAGGAATTGTCCGAGATCGTCGCGGGCGCGGCTGCTGTCTGATTTTTATTTTGGAGCGAAAAAACATGGCTCAAGCAAGCACGGGCGCAGGCGTCCAGGGAAAGATTGTTCAATGTATCGGTGCGGTGGTGGACGTGGAGTTTCCTCGTGACCACATGCCCAAGATTTATGACGCATTGAAGCTCGAAGGCACTGCACTGACGCTGGAAGTGCAACAGCAATTGGGCGACGGCATTGTCCGTACCATTGCGCTGGGTAGCTCGGACGGTTTGCGTCGCGGTCTCATGGTGGTGAACACCGGTGCTGCGATCACGGTGCCGGTGGGCAAGGGAACGCTCGGCCGCATCATGGACGTGTTGGGTAATCCCATCGACGAGCGCGGCCCTGTGGACCAAACCCTGACCGCCTCTATCCACCGCAAAGCGCCTGCCTACGACGAGCTATCGCCTTCGCAAGAGCTGCTGGAAACCGGTATTAAGGTGATTGACTTGGTTTGCCCGTTTGCCAAGGGCGGTAAGGTCGGTCTGTTTGGCGGCGCCGGTGTGGGCAAGACCGTGAACATGATGGAGCTGATCAATAACATTGCCAAAGCGCACAGCGGTTTGTCGGTGTTTGCCGGTGTGGGTGAGCGTACCCGCGAGGGCAATGACTTCTACCACGAGATGGCCGACTCCGGCGTTGTGAACCTCGAGAAGCTCGAAGACTCCAAAGTAGCCATGGTCTATGGCCAGATGAATGAGCCTCCCGGCAACCGTTTGCGCGTGGCTTTGACCGGCCTGACCATTGCTGAGTCTTTCCGTGACGAAGGTAAAGACGTGTTGTTCTTCGTTGACAACATCTACCGCTACACACTGGCCGGTACCGAAGTGTCCGCGCTCTTGGGCCGTATGCCTTCTGCCGTGGGTTACCAGCCCACATTGGCCGAAGAAATGGGCCGTTTGCAAGAGCGTATTACCTCCACGAAAGTGGGTTCCATTACCTCTATCCAAGCGGTTTATGTGCCTGCCGATGACTTGACCGACCCCTCGCCTGCCACCACTTTTGCCCACTTGGACTCCACTGTTGTGTTGTCGCGTGATATCGCTTCGCTGGGTATCTACCCTGCGGTCGATCCGCTCGATTCCACCAGCCGCCAGTTGGATCCGCTGGTGGTCGGTGAAGAGCACTACGCCACCGCACGCGCCGTGCAAGGCACTTTGCAGCGCTACAAAGAATTGCGCGACATCATCGCGATTTTGGGTATGGACGAGTTGGCGCCTGAAGACAAGCTTACGGTGGCACGGGCCCGTAAGATCCAGCGTTTCCTGTCGCAGCCCTTCCACGTTGCTGAAGTGTTTACCGGTTCGCCTGGTAAGTACGTCACCTTGGCAGAGACGATTCGCGGCTTTAAGATGATTGTTGCTGGTGAGTGCGATCACCTGCCGGAGCAAGCCTTCTACATGGTCGGCAATATCGAAGAAGCCTTCGAAAAAGCCAAAAAGGTCTAAGCCATGAACACCATCCACGTTGATGTGGTGAGCGCGGAGGAGTTGATCTTCTCTGGCGAGGCACGCTTTGTTGCGCTGCCTGGCGAAGCCGGTGAACTCGGTGTGTATCCGCGCCACACGCCGCTGATCACGCGCGTCAAGCCTGGCTCGGTGCGCATTGAATTGGCTGACGGTGGCGAAGAGTTTGTGTTCGTTGCCGGTGGCATCATCGAAGTCCAGCCTGACAGCGTGACCGTGCTGTCGGACACCGCCATTCGCGGCAAAGACTTGGACGAAGAGCGCGCCAATGCTGCCAAGGCCTTGGCCGAAGAAGCTTTGCGCAACGCCAAGAATGATGTGGACCTGGCCGTAGCGCAGTCCGAGTTGCATACCCTGGTCGCGCAAATCGCTGCCTTGCGCCGCTTCCAAAACAAGCGCTGATGCTTCATCAACATGCTGTTTTGCAAACCGCCTTCGGGCGGTTTTTGCATGGCGGCTTGGTATGAACTACCTTGCGCCCTGGTGGCTGCCGGGCGGTAATTTGCAAACCATTGTCGCAGCCAAACTGGCTCAGTCTTATTCGGATGAGCCTCCGGTATTTCTGCGCGAACGCTGGGATACACCCGACGGCGACTTTGTCGACGTCGATTGGCTGGCGCCCAAGCCATTAAAAGGCGGCCCGCTATGGGTCATGTTCCACGGCTTGGAAGGATCGTCGTCTAGTCACTACGCCTTGGCCTGCGCCGATTACGCGCGCCAACGGGGCATAGGCTTTGCCGTCGCGCACTTTCGTGGTTGCAGCGGCGAGCTCAATCGCGCGCCGCGCGCTTACCATTCGGGCGACTATGAAGAAATCGGCTGGATATTGCAGCGCTTTGCCAGCGTGCACAGTGGCTCCATCTATGCCATCGGCATTTCGCTGGGCGGCAATGCGCTGATGCGCTGGGCCGAGGAGGCTGGAAGCAGCGCGGGCATGGCGGTGCGGGGGGTAGCCGCCGTATGCTCGCCTTTGGATTTGGCAGCCAGCGGCAAAGCCATAGGGCGAGGATTCAATCGGCAGGTTTACACGCGCATGTTTTTACGCAGCATGAAGCCCAAGGCGCTGGCAAAGCTCAAGCAGCACCCCGGCCTATTTGACGCGCAGGCCATGCTCGCAGCCCAGGATCTTTATGCTTTCGACAATATCTTCACCGCCCCTTTGCACGGCTTTAGGGACACCGAGGACTACTGGCGGCGGGCGTCGGCCAAGCCACATCTGGCAGCAGTACGGGTGCCAGCGCTGGTGATTAATGCGCGCAACGATCCGTTCATACCGGCGGATTCATTGCCAACCCAGCGCGACGTTGGACAATACGTGCATCTGTGGCAACCTGAGCATGGTGGGCACGTCGGCTTTGCGGCGGGCATGCCGCCCGGACATTTGCGCACCTTGCCGCACACATTGGCCCGGTGGTTCGATCAACACGCACGCTAATTTTGAAACCGCATGGACGACATAGTTAAACAGGCGATGGCCAAATGGCCCAACGTTCCGCATTGCTACAGCTGGCTGGGCCTGGACGCGCGTGGCAATTGGTATATGCGCGACGACCGCACCCAGGCTCTAGGCAGCTTTGCCAGTGGATTGCCCGGCGCTAAAGGCTCCATGCTCAAGCATGAAAAACTCATCGAATTTATCGAGCGCAATTACGGCGTAGATAACCAAGGATGTTGGTTTTTCCAAAACGGCCCGCAGCGCGTGTATGTGGAGTTGGAGGCCACGCCCTTTATATGGCGCGTGGATGGACAGGGCGCGATCACCTCCAGCGCCAGGCAAGCCGCGACGCTGGTGCAGGTCTATATGGACGAACGCGGTTGGCCGTATCTGCACACCTCATTGGGCTTTGGATTGGTACATACCCAAGACGTGGCCAGCTTGGCGCAGGCGCTGGAGGTGCAAGCTTGGCCGATAGAAGAAATACAGGCTTCAGCGTTGCCGGGCCGGTTTGGATACCAAATGAGTCCGGCGGCCTTGGAAATCAAAAAATAAGGCCCTCTAACGCAAACAGCAGGACTCGACGCACTCTTCTCAGACGTAAAAAAACCGGCCTAAAGACCGGTTTTGTGCTTCCGAAGCCGCTTACTTGGCAGCTTCAGGCTTGGTGGGCTCTGGGAACTTGGCGCCGCCTGCATTGGCCATATAGACCACCGCGCGTGCAATTTCAAAATCCTCAAAATCGCCGCCGCCCTGGGCGCCCATGGCGTTCTTGCCCTTCAGTGCAGAATTCCACAAGGCATCAAATCCCGTCTTGATACGTGGTGCCCAAGCTGCCTTGTCACCAAACTTAGGCGCACCGGCTGCGCCGTTGGCATGACAGGCTGAGCACTGCGCCGTGAAAACGGCTTCGCCGGTCTTCATCTCGCGGTTGGCATCACGAATTTCCACGGTGCCCACCTTTTGGATCCGCTCTTCTAGCGATTTCTCGACATTGGTGGCTCCGGCCGCGGGCTTGTCGTGCGTGGTTACGTAATAGACCAGACCGATGATGATGAAAATAGGGATAACGAACGAAAAAAATACAGCCATCAAAAGTTGCTGGGGGGTTTTGATCGGACCGGTGTGGTCTTCTTCGGTATGGCTGGTGTCGCTCATGGAGTCCTCTAGTACGCTGTGGCCGGATAAATCAACCCCGCATTATAGGCGCCCACATAGCGAAACAACCTACAATCATTGGCTCAGGGCGCGGCTGTAGCTCAGTGGATAGAGTATTGGCCTCCGAAGCCAAGGGTCGTGGGTTCGATCCCCGCCAGCCGCACCAATTCTGCGCAAGTTACCTGCCAATTCAAGCGGCTCAGGCAAACTTCAAGCCGCTTTCCGTCCCAACACCGCTTTCAAAGCCACGCCCGTGTGCGTGGCCAAGCGAACCACTTCTTCCGGGCTGGCAGCTGCCACGATGCGGCCGCCTTCTTTGCCGCCTTCGGGGCCCAGGTCGATGACCCAATCGGCTTCGGCGATGACATCTAAATCGTGCTCGATAACGACCACGCTATGCCCGGCACGCACTAGGCGGTGCAGCACAGCGATCAGCTTTTCCACATCCGCCATATGCAGGCCGACCGTGGGTTCGTCCAGCACATACAAGGTATGCGGCGACTTTTGCCCTCGCCGGGTAATGTCGTCGCGCACCTTGGATAGCTCGGTAACCAGTTTGATGCGCTGCGCCTCGCCGCCACTCAAAGTAGGCGAGGGTTGGCCCAGCGTCAGGTAGCCCAGGCCTACGTCTTTGAGCAATTGCAAGGGGTGTGCAATCACCGGCATAGCGGCAAAAAATTCCACGGCCTCGTCCACTTCCATTTGCAGTACTTCGCCGATGTTTTTGCCGCGCCAAGTCACGGCCTGGGTTTCGGGGTTGAAGCGCGCGCCTTTGCAGGTTTCGCAGAGCACTTTCACATCCGGCAAAAAGCTCATGCCGATGGTGCGTATGCCCTGGCCTTCGCAGCCGGGGCAGCGGCCTTCGCCGGTGTTAAAGCTAAAGCGGTTGGCGGCATAACCGCGCGCCTTCGCTTCCAGTGTGTCAGCAAACAATTTGCGAATCGTGTCCCAAAAACCGATGTAGGTAGCGGGGCAGGAGCGCGGTGTTTTGCCAATCGGCGTCTGGTCCACTTCCAGCACGCGGTCCACGCTTTCATAGCCACTAATGGCTTCGCAGCCGATCAAGCCCGGTGCGCGCCCCGCCGCGTGCGCATCGCGCCCGGCTTTGGTAGCGCGCTGTTGCACCAGCGCCTGCACATTCGAAAGCAAAACATCGCGCGCCAATGTAGATTTGCCCGAACCGCTGACGCCGGTAATCGCCACCAAACGCTGCAAAGGCACGCATGCCGTTACCGAGTGCAGGTTATGCAGATGGGCGCTGTGCACCGTGAGCCAATGCACCTCGGCAGGAGCTGCTTGCACACTGCTTTCTGCCTCTGCGGCTTTGGCTTTTGCAGCCTTGGCTTTCGAGGTGGTCTTGGCGGCTGGGGGACTATCGCCGCCTTTGGCGGAGGTTTTCTTTTCCGCGATGGCTGCCGCAGCGGACGCTGAAGAAGCCAGTAACGCGGACGCACCAGAAGCCGCTACAAAACGTCTCGGCTGCAAGGGGTGCAACATCGCATGGAGCAAATAGCGCCCGGTTTGTGACTCTGCCTGTGCTTGCACGTCGGCAATACTGCCTTGCGCTACCAGCCGCCCGCCACGCTTACCCGCGCTAGGGCCGATGTCAATGATGTGGTCGGCGTGGCGTATGGTGTCTTCGTCATGCTCCACCACCACCAGCGTGTTGCCTTTGTCGCTGAGGCTTTTTAAAGCGCCCAGCAAAATTTTGTTGTCGCGCGCGTGCAGGCCGATGGTGGGCTCGTCCAGCACGTAGCACACGCCTTGCAAATTGCTGCCCAGTTGCGCCGCCAGCCGGATGCGCTGCGCCTCGCCACCGCTCAAACTCGGTGCGCCCCGGTCCAGTGTCAAATAGCCCAGACCGACTTCTTCTAAAAATTCCAGGCGGCTGCGGATTTCAGGAATCAGGTCACGCGCGATATCGGCCTCGCGCTGGCTGATGGCGCCGCCCACTTGCAGGCCTTGCACCCAGGCGCGCACTTCGCTCACCGACAGTGCTGCAATGTCTGCAATGCCCACGCCGCCGAAACGGACAGCGCGTGCCGTAGCGTTCAAACGCGTGCCCTGGCAGCGCGGGCAGGCGGCGTCCTCCAAGCCTTCCACATCGGCTTCGGCAAAGGTATGCTCGCGCCCGCCGTTGTCTTCGCGCACGGTGTCGTCAAACACCTTGCGCTGCTCTTTGGTCAAGGCGAGCCCGGTGCCTACGCAATCGGGGCACCAGCCGTGTTTGCTGTTGTAGCTGAACAAGCGCGGGTCCAGCTCGGTGTACGAGGTCGAACATACCGGGCAGGCGCGCTTGGTGGAAAACACTTCCACCTTGCCGATGCCCGCCGTGCTGCTACCGGCCTGCATGGCGCCGCGCAAATCGTCCAGACCGCTCAGCACATGCACCACGCCTTTTCCATGCGTCAGCGCCTGCGCTAAGCCCGCGCGCAGCGTGGCCTCGTCAGCGGCTTTGACATCGAGGCTGAGCACCGGCAACTCGATGTGGTGTTCCTTGAAACGGTCAATACGCGGAAAGCCGTTGGTGGGCAAAAACTCACCATCGACTCGCAAATGCGTGAAGCCGCGCGGACGCGCCCAATCGGCCAACTCGGTGTAAACCCCTTTGCGTCCGACCACCAAAGGTGCCAGCAAACCGATGTGCTGCCCGCGGTAGTTTTTAAGCAACTGCGCGGCAATGCTGTCGGCGCTTTGCGGCGCGACTGCCGCCCCGTCTTTGATGCAGTGTTGCGTACCGAGCTTGACATATAGCAAGCGTAAAAAATGCCAGACTTCCGTCGTAGTGCCCACCGTCGATTTACGCCCCCCGCGCGAGAGCCGCTGCTCGATCGCCACGGTCGGTGGAATGCCATACACCGCATCTACCTCAGGCCGCCCCGCCGGTTGCACGATAGAGCGCGCATAGGCATTCAGGCTTTCCAAGTAGCGCCGCTGGCCTTCGTTAAACAAAATATCAAAAGCCAGTGTCGATTTGCCTGACCCGCTAACACCGGTGACCACGCTGAACTGACCGCGTGGAATATTCACCGACAGCGATTGCAGATTGTGTTCTCGTGCATTGACGATACGGATATTGTTATCAGGCATTTGCTTAGCGCGTGCCAGCGTATGGGGCGTAAGCCCGGCGGCGGGCACCGATTTGCGCTCGCGCCATGAGGCGCCCGCCGCCGGGCTTGCGCCCGCGAGAGAAGCACCTTCTGCCTCAGACCCCATAAGCATGCCTTCTGCATCCAAGGCATTGAGCAAATACTTAGCGCTAGGCTCCGCCACCTCATGCACCACGCCCATGCTGGCCGCATAGTCACGCAAAGCCTTACCGGTATGGCTGGTGGGATGCAACAGCAAATCTTCCGGCGTGCCGCAAGCGACGATTTCGCCCCCTGCTTCACCGCCTTCGGGACCCAGGTCGATCAGCCAGTCGCTGGAACGGATGACATCCAAATTGTGCTCAATCACCAGCAGCGAATGCCCGGCGTCGAGCAGCTTGCGCAGCGCGCGCATCAGCTTAGCGATGTCGTCGAAATGTAGGCCGGTGGTGGGTTCGTCCAGCATGAACAAGGTGCCACGGCGCGCCATGGGTTGGCGGCTGTTGCTGGCCGCTTTGGCCGCCTCGGCCAAAAAGCCGGCCAGCTTCAGGCGCTGCGCTTCACCGCCGGACAAAGTGGGCACCGGTTGACCCAGCTTCACGTACTCCAGGCCTACATCCACAATCGGTTGCAGCGCGCGGATCACGTCGCGGTCTTGCGCAAAAACGAATGCCGCTTCGCTCACCGTCAGGTCCAGCACATCGGCCACGTTTAATGCGCGCAGCGCGCCATCGGGGCCGCCGCGCCGTTCAATCGTCACTTCCAAAATTTCAGGTCGGTAGCGCTTACCATTGCAATCGGGGCAACGCAAATACACGTCGCTTAAGAATTGCATTTCAATGTGCTCAAAGCCCGAGCCGCCGCAGGTCGGGCAACGCCCGTCGCCGCTGTTGGAGCTGAACTTGGACGCGGTGTAGCTGCGCTCTTGCGACAGCGGCGCGGTGGCAAAAATTTCGCGGATGGCATCCCAGGCGCCCACATAACTTGACGGGTTGGAACGCGCAGTTTTACCGATGGGCGATTGGTCTACAAACACCACTTCGCTCAGCATGTCTGCGCCAAGCAAGCGGCTGTGCAGGCCCGGCGTATCCGTGGCTTTGCCGAAGTGGCGCAAAAGTGCGGGTGCCAGCACGTCCTGCACCAGCGTCGATTTACCGGAGCCGCTCACGCCCGTGACGCAGACTAAGCGTTGCAAGGGGATTTCCACATCCACATTTTTTAGGTTGTGTTCGCGTACGCCTTCGAGCACCAGGCGTGGCGTGTTGTCGCCCACCATGCGCTTAAAGCCCATGCCCACTTGCTTGCGTCCGCCCAGGTAGGCGCCGGTCAGCGTGTCTGCAGCTTTCAGGTCTTCAGTGCTGCCGTCAAACACAATCTCTCCGCCTTTTTCGCCAGGGCCAGGGCCCATGTCCAGCATGCGGTCGGCGGCCAGCATCACTGCCGGGTCATGCTCTACCACCACCAGCGTGTTACCGGCATCGCGCAAGCGCTGCATGGCGACGATGATGCGGTGCATATCGCGTGGATGGAGGCCAATGCTGGGCTCATCAAGCACAAACAAGGT
Source organism: Comamonadaceae bacterium (assembly GCA_947447615.1). Lineage (GTDB taxonomy): Bacteria > Pseudomonadota > Gammaproteobacteria > Burkholderiales > Burkholderiaceae_C > Allorhodoferax. Next base: position 10,248 of record CANFJQ010000024.1, on the reverse strand, counting down.
GTTGACCAGCGAGGTGCCTAAGGCAGTGGTCAGGTTGATGCGCTGCACTTCGCCACCGCTTAAGGTGCGGCTTTGCCGATCCAGCGTCAGGTAGCCGATGCCCACATCGCACAGGTATTTCAGGCGGGTGCGGATTTCATCTAGCAGCAGCTTTAAGGTTTTGTTATCTGCTTCGGAGTGGGTGCTTGGGTTGGCGACTCCTTGCACACTTTGTGGGGGGATTGCGCCGGCAGCCAGCGGTGACTTTTCGCCTTGCGCGTCAGTGGCAGCGCCGCCTCGGATACCCGGCCCGCGCGCTTCCAAACCCACTTGTAAGCGGTCGAAAAACAGGCGCAGCCGCTCCAGCGGCAGCAGCATCAAATCATGCAGGCACAAACCGGGCAGGGCTTGTAACTGCGCGTCGCTCCATTGAACGCCCTGGGGCATAAAGCGCTTGGCGGGAGCCAACACCGCGTCCGCATCGGCTTGGCTGCCCACGCGCCACACCAGGCTTTCGGTCTTGAGCCGAGCGCCGCCGCACACGCCGCAGGGCGTGTAGCTGCGGTACTTGGACAGCAGCACCCGGATGTGCATTTTGTAGGCCTTGCTCTCCAGGTATTCAAAAAACCGGTCCACGCCAAACCAATGCTGGTTCCATTTGCCGTTCCATTTTGGTGAACCCTTGAGCACCCATTGCTGTTGCGCCGCACTTAGCTTGTACCAGGGCGTGTCGCGCGGAATGCCTTCGGCTTCCGCATGGCGCATCAAGTCGTCCTGGCATTCCTGCCAGGCCGGGGTTTGCATCGGCTTGATGGCGCCGGCCCGCAGCGTCAATTTGTCATTGGGGATCACCAAGCCATAGTCCACACCCACGACCCGCCCGAAGCCCCTGCAGGTCTCGCACGCGCCCACCGCCGAGTTAAATGAGAACATCGAGGCAATCGGCTCTTGGTAGCGGATGTCACTTTGCGGGCAATGCAACCCCGTGGAAAAAGACCATGCAGATTGGGGGTCTGACCCCAATTTATCCGGCGTATCGCTGTCGGGCGCTGGGTGCACATGGACGCGACCACTGCCGCGCTTGATGGCTAACTCTAGGGCTTCGAGCACACGGGCTTTTTCTGCGGTTTCGATGCGGAAGCGGTCGGCCACCACGTCTAGCACCCGGCGCTCGCCAGACACGCGCTCGCCTTGGACGCGGGTAAAGCCGCTGGCGCTGAGCCACTGGCTCAGTTCTTCAGCGCTGGTCGATAGCGGCAGCTCGACCGGGAAGGTGACTACCAGGCGCGGATTGCCCGCCTGCGCGGCGCGGCGCATCAGTTCGGCGTAAATGGATTCGGGGGTGTCGTGTTGCACTGCTTGGGCGCTGACCCGGTCAAACAACTGACCGGCTCGGGAAAACAGCAGTTTGAGGTGGTCGTTGAGCTCCGTCATGGTGCCCACGGTGGAGCGGCTGGAGCGCACCGGGTTGGTCTGGTCGATGGCGATGGCCGGGGGCACGCCCTCCACTTTGTCCACCGCCGGTTTGTCCATGCGGTCCAGGAACTGGCGCGCGTAGGCGGAAAAAGTCTCTACATAGCGGCGCTGGCCTTCGGCGTACAGCGTGTCAAAGACCAAACTGGATTTGCCCGAGCCGCTGGGGCCTGTGACCACCGTCAATTCGCCGGTGCGAATGTCCAGGTCCAGGTTTTTAAGATTGTGTTGCCGCGCTCCGCGAATGCGGATGGTGCCCTCGGACATAGTGACGCGCTCCAAAGTAGGGGAGCAGCATTCTAGGCACGGCAGCCCTAGGGCGTGAGGACGCGCTCCAATTCCTGGCAACGCTCCGGGCCAGCGGCTTTGCGCAGCCGGGGCAGCAAGGCGCGCAGGCCTTCGCAGTCCGGGGTGGATTCGACGGCGAGGTTCAAGGGCAGGCCAAGCAAACCTAGCGATCCGCTGATTTGGGTAGCTAGCGTTTTAGCGAGTTGGTAGCGTTCCGTCTCGTCAAGCTTGTGCGCCGCCGCCGGTGGGACGTGGGCAAAGGCCGACTGGAATTGCGAATCCATGATGCTTGCGCCACTGGGTGGCACCATGGCGCGGCCAATCAAACCCTGTCGGTACAAATGCGCCAGGTCTTCCACGCCGACGCTCAAACCACTGGTCAGCCGCAATATGGTGCTGGTGTCGCGTATGCCGTTAATCAATACAAAAACCGCACGCTGACGGGCGTTCATCAGCTGCGAGCGCTCCTGAAAGGCTTTAATGCCGAGCTCGGTTTTGGTAAAGGGCATGGCCCCAGTGTATTAATTTTCAAATATTTAATCAATAAATAATTTCTATTTAGCTGCGCTGGCCTGCGGTGCCGGGGCCTCGGCAGCGGGCGCGGCGGGTTCGCCATGCTTTTCCCCGCTCAAATCAATGTCTCCGCCTTTACTCAAAATATATAAAGCCAAGGCAGCAAACAGGGCAAAGCCCACTACGATTTTCCACATCCTATTTCTCCAAAAAAATAGGCCCTCAGTCTGAGGGCCCGTCCGGTGTCCCGGCACCAGGCCGGGACACCATCCGTACAAGCGATTAGTCGTTGGCGTAAATATCCACGTCTTTGGTTTCTTTGATGAACAAGCCACCAATCACCACGGTAGCGCCCGCGATGATGACCGGGTACCACAAGCCGTTGTACATATTGCCGGTCTGCGCCACGATGGCAAAGGCCGTGGTGGGCAGCAATCCGCCGAACCAGCCGTTGCCGATGTGGTAGGGCAAGCTCATCGAGGTGTAGCGGATACGCGTGGGGAACATTTCCACCAGCATCGCTGCGATGGGGCCGTACACCATGGTCACCAAAATCACCAGATAGGTCAGGATGATGACCACGGATACTTTGTCAAACTTGGCCATGTCCGCTTTGGCGGGGTAGCCGGCAGCTTTCAGGGCGGCAGACAGCTTTCCAGACAAAGTTGCATCTTTAGCAGTCTTCTCGCCGCTCAATGCCTTCACGCTCGCTGTCGCAGCTGCAATGGCCTTGGGATCTTTAGGATCTGCGGCATTGAGCGCCTCCAGCTTGGCTTCTGCCGCTGCTTTGGCCGCTGCGATGTCTTCTGGTGTTACCACCGTAGTCACTTCGGTTTCGCCCACTTTGATGACTGCGGGCTGACCTGCGGGGGCCACAATGTTGTCATAGCTCACCGAAGCGTTAGCCAGTTTTTGCTTGGCAATATCGCACGACGAAGTGAACTTTTTGGTACCAGTCGGGTTGAACTGGAAGGTACACTCAGCCGGATCCGCGGTCACCGTTACTTTGGCGGCGGCTTGCGCGGCGGCCAAATCAGGATTGGCCGCTTTGGTCAGCGCGGTAAACACCGGGAAGTAAGTCACAGCCGCCAAAAAGCAACCCGCCAAAATGATGGGCTTGCGGCCGATCTTGTCTGACAGCGTACCAAACACGATGAAGAAGGGTGTACCAATGATCAATGCGAAGGCGATCATGATGTTGGCCGTTGGGCCATCCACTTTGAGCGACTGCGTCAGGAAGAACAGCGCATAGAACTGGCCCGAATACCAGACCACGGCCTGGCCCGCGGTCAAACCGACCAGGGCCAAGATCACAATCTTCAGGTTTTTCCATTCGCCAAAGGACTCGCTCAAAGGCGCTTTAGACGTTTTGCCTTCGGCCTTCATTTTGGCGAAAGCGGGCGATTCATTCATGCTCAAACGGATGTACACCGAAACGGCCAACAACAGAATTGACACAATGAAAGGAACGCGCCAGCCCCAATCGGCAAAGGCTTCTTCGCCGATGGCGGTGCGGGTTCCCAAAATCACCATCAAGCTCAGGAACAAGCCCAGCGTCGCTGTAGTTTGAATCCAAGATGTGTAAGCACCCCGTTTGCCGTGCGGTGCATGCTCGGCCACATAGGTGGCCGCACCACCGTATTCACCCCCGAGCGCCAGACCTTGCAACAAGCGCAGCGCGATCAGGATGATGGGTGCGGCAGCGCCCCAGGCGGCATAGTTGGGCAGGATACCGACCAAAAAGGTCGAAGAGCCCATGATCAGGATGGTCACCAGAAAGGTGTACTTGCGGCCGATCATGTCGCCCAAGCGGCCAAAGAAAATTGCGCCAAAGGGGCGCACGATGAATCCGGCCGCGAAAGCCAATAGCGCAAAAATAAAGGCAGAGCCTTCATCCAAGCCGCTGAAAAACTGCTTCGCAATGATGGCTGCTAAAGAGCCGTAAAGGTAAAAGTCGTACCACTCGAAAACCGTGCCCAGCGAGGAAGCGAAGATAACTTTCTTCTCTTCTGCGGACATCGGGCGTGCTTCTGCTGTAGCCATGTGTGTCTCCAATCATTGAAAACTCCCGCGCCGGGAGCTGTCTGTATTCTTGGAGAAGGCACTGACCCTGCTCTTACGTGAAAATAACAGGGGCTTGCGTCAAACTTACCCCATACTGACCAACTAAGGTCAAACCCTTGCGTGGGCTTCCGCGATGCGGCAATTTAGCGATTTGCGCGCGTGATGCCTGAGGGCAGGTCTTTTGCGGCATGCCACGCCGCGTCGCTGATACAACTGGGGTCTTCGATATATGCGCGCAACATCGGTAAAGCATCCATGCCCCAAAACACCTTGTCATCGACCTGGTAGGAGGGTACGCCAAACACGCCTTGCGACAAGGCATGCGCGGTATGCGCGCTGAGTTCTTGCTTTACTTCATCCGAACGCGGATCGCGCGCAGGCGCCAATTGTTGCGTGAGGGCCTCCAGGCGTTGTGCATCGGCCGCGTCTGCACCTCCTTCCCAGACGTGGCGGAACAGGGTTTCGCAGATATAGCGGTTGGGGTAGCCATCCGCAGCGCTCGCCACTGCCAGGCGCAACAGGCCCAAGGGGTTAAAGGGGTGTGCCGCAGGTAGATCCAGGCGCGTGCCCTGACGCCGCGCCAACCATTGGGACTGGCGGTACACCCATTCGCGCTTCATGGGCACTTCGGCGGGGCCCAGGTTGCTATTGTGTTTGAGCAGTCCGCCAAACAGCACTGGCTGGTATTGCACCGCGTAGCTCAAGCCTTCCAGCGCGCGGGGCAACTCCACAAAAGCCAAATAGGCATAGGGAGAAATAAAGTCAAGATAAAAACGAATGTGCTTCATGGTGATGCCTCCAAGCGTTGTGCAATCCTGCCCCAGACTGCGCGTTTATCGTCATCTTCGCTGGTAGACCAAGCGCCGATCTCTTCCAGAGTACGCAAACAGCCGTAACACAGGCCGCTGTCTGGCGCGATCTTGCACACCGATATGCAAGGCGATGGCGGCGCGTAGCGCGACGCCAATGCTTCGGGCACGCGGGCCGCTAGGAGTTCTTTGTACATGCGCACCGGATCGCGGCGGCGCGCTGCGCGGTCGGGTCGCGTGGGGCGGTTTTCTTCCATCATGCTGGTGTCCCGCGCCGGGTCAGCAGGGCACGCGCTGCGCGCGAGCCGCTGGGTCTTTGCAAATAATCGCTAATGAACACGCCTGCGTCTATCAGCAAGTCCAGGTCAATGCCGGTGTCTATGCCCATGCCGTGCAACATATACACCACGTCTTCGGTGGCTACATTGCCGGTCGCGCCTTTGGCAAACGGGCAACCACCCAAGCCGGCTACCGAGGCGTCAAACTGGTACACGCCTATTTCCATGGCCGCGAGGGTGTTGGCCAGCGCCTGGCCATAGGTGTCATGAAAATGGCCGGACACATCGGCCAAAGAAAAATACCGCAAAGTCGCTTCAAACGCAGCCTGCACTTTGCGCGGCGTACCGACACCAATAGTGTCGGCAACACCGATGTGCTGTACACCAATGCCGCGCATGAGACCGGCCAGATAGCCCACGCGCTCGGGTGCAATCTCCCCCTCATAAGGGCAGCCTACCGTGCAAGACATGGCGCCGCGCACCCGTATGCCCGCCGCCAGCGCTGCCTGCACTACGGGGGCAAAGCGGTCTATGCTTTCGGCAATAGAGCAATTGATGTTTTTGCGGCTGAAGGCCTCGCTAGCAGCAGCAAAGACCACTATTTCATCGGGCTTGGATGCCAGCGCGGCTTCAAAGCCTTGCAGGTTGGGCGTTAGCACCGAGTAGCACACACCGCTTTGGCGCGCAATTCCAGCCATGACTTGCGCGTTGTCCGCCATTTGTGGCACCCACTTGGGGCTGACAAAACTGGTCACCTCAATACTGCGAAGGCCTGCCGCCTGCAAACGATGCACCAGCTCGATCTTGACGGCGGCGGGGACCGGCTGCTTTTCGTTTTGCAGCCCGTCGCGCGGGCCGACGTCTATGAGTTGAACTTTGGAGGGGTAATGCATGGGCGGGAAACTGCTAAGGACGGATTATCCTGCGAGTGGCGAATCTATGTGAACAGGCAGGTCATAGCCAAGCTTCAGCGCTGACGGGGTGTCAGCCCGGCAAGCATTGGCGCAGAGGGCGAAAAAGTGGCGCTGCTGCTGCCGCGTCCACATAGGGTGCACCCATGCCGCGCGCTCAATACCCTCGCGCCCGGTCCACCACGCCTTCAATCGGCTGACCTTTTTGCAACGCCTGGATTTTGGCCACGATTTGTTGCACCGTGTCTTGCAGCACGGTGCGCCCGGCGATATGGGGCGTTACCGTCACCCGCGGATGGCGCCAAAACGGGTGTTCCGCTGGCAGCGGCTCTGTGCGGAACACATCCAGCGTGGCGCCCGCCATCTGCCCGCTGTCCAGCAGCGATAACAGGTCTTCGTCCACCACATGCCTGCCGCGGGCGATATTGATCAGGTAAGCGCCAGGCTCCAATTGCGACAAGGTGTCGCGGTTCAACAGGTTTTCGGTTTGTGGCGTTAGGGGTAGCAAATTGACCAGCACCCGCGTGCCTGCCAAAAACGCTTCTAGCTGGGCCTGGCTATGGAAACAGCGTACCCCGTCCAATTGCCGTGCAGTGCGGCTCCAACCGAGTATCGGAAAACCAAAGTGCTGCACCGCGCGAGCCACCTGTTCGCCCAACACGCCCAGTCCCAAAATACCAACGGGAAAATCGGCGCGGTCCAGTACCGGCGGCTCCTGCCACAGTCCATGCTGCGCTTGCGCCTCAAAAAGCGCAAAGTCGCGCGTATGGCGTATCAGCGCATGGCACACGTATTCGGCCATTTGTACGCCCATGCCGGCATCGTTCAAGCGCACGATAGGCAAGTCGGCGCGCATCTGGCGTTGCAAGAGCGCATCGACACCTGCGCCCATATTGAATACCGCTTGCAGCGCCGTTTGCTCGTCAAAAAACTGCTGCGGCGCAGCCCACACGATGGCAAAGTCAGCGCGCGCAGCACCGCTGTGCCACACGTCGACCTGCGCCTGCGGCAAATGCTGTTGCAGCGCGGCCAGCCAAGGCGCGGGGTCGGTTTGGGCACAAAAACTAATTCGCATGAAAAGTCCTTTTAGCTAGTCATCGCCCCGGCTTGCATGCGCAGCAGTTCTGCGCCCTCGCTCACCTGGTCGCCTGGCGTAAACAGCAGTTCTTGCACGCAACCATCCGCAGGCGCAACGATTTGGTGTTCCATTTTCATGGCCTCCATCACCGCCAGCGCCTGCCCCTGGCGTACCGTGTCGCCAGCTTTCACCGAAAAAGACAGCAGCTTGCCCGGCATTGGCGCGGTCAGCCGACCGACATCAGCCGGGGCTACCGCTGCATGCGCCAGGCGGTCTATGGCTTGAAACTGTCTTGCGCCTTGTGGGGTAAACACATGTACCTGGCTGCCTTGCAGGTAGACATGCGCCGTATGCCTTTGCCCGCCCAATATCACTTCCATGCCGCCCTCGGGCAAGGTGGCATAGGCAAACGCGCTATCCACGCCTGCGCAATGCAATTGCAAACCACCGTCGCCGCCCCGTGTCAGCACCACGCTGTGGGCCTGGCCATCGGCCTCCAAGTCAAACACGCGGCGCATGGGCGCATGCGATTGCCAGGCATCGGTCGCAGCCCAGGGGTCTTGCCACGCGCCTGGTAGTGCGCTTGCGGCGCTTATCTGGGTGTGTAAAACCTGTGCAAGCCAAGCCGCTATTGCTAACGGCAGTGGCACGGTCTCTTGGTGGAAGAGGTACGCTGCTTCACGCGCAATCAGGCCGGTGTCCAGCCACGCGTTGGCAAACGAGTCGCTGCGCACTACATGGCGCAAAAACTGCACATTGGTTTTCAGGCCCACGATATGGGTTTGCGCCAGCGCCACGTCCATGCGCGCCAATGCCTCCTGCCGGGTTGCGCCATGCACGATCAGCTTGGCCACCATGGAGTCGTAAAACGGGCTGATCGCATCGCCCTGGCGCACGCCCGAATCCACGCGCACGGCGGCGTACGCAAAGCTGCTGTGCGCCGGTAAACCATAGACCGCCATGGAGCCTGTAGCGGGTAGAAAATCTTGGTCCGGGCTCTCGGCGCAAACGCGCGCTTCAATGGCGTGGCCGTTGATGCGTAAATCTTCTTGTTGCAATGGTAGGGGCTCGCCGCTGGCCACGCGCAACTGCCATTCCACCAAGTCTAGGCCGGTAATCGCTTCGGTAACAGGATGCTCCACTTGCAAGCGCGTGTTCATTTCCATAAAGAAAAACTGCATGGACGCCGGTTGGTCGTAGCCGCTTTGTTCGACGATGAATTCCACCGTGCCCGCACCCACATAGTTCACCGCGCGCGCTGCGGCCACGGCGGCAGCGCCCATGCGCTGGCGCAAGGCCTCGCTCATGCCGGGGGCGGGCGCTTCTTCCAAGACTTTTTGGTGCCTGCGCTGCACCGAGCAGTCGCGCTCAAACAAATAGACGCAGTTGCCATGCGTATCGGCAAATATTTGAATCTCGATATGGCGCGGGCGCTGCACATATTTTTCGACCAAGACCGCATCGTTGCCAAAACTGCTTTTTGCTTCGCGCTGGCAGGAAGCCAATGCGGCGGCGAAATCGGCCGCTTGCTCCACCACGCGCATACCCTTGCCGCCACCGCCTGCGCTGGCCTTGATCAGCACCGGGTAGCCTATGCCATCGGCCGCTGCCTGCAATACCCGCGGGTTTTGGTCCGCGCCGTGGTAGCCCGGCACCAAGGGCACGCCTGATTGCTCCATGAGTTGCTTGGAGGCTGCTTTGAGGCCCATGGCTTCGATGGCCGAAGCCGGTGGCCCGATGAATGCCAAACCGGCATCCGCGCAAGCCTGGGCGAAGTCGGTGTTCTCGCTCAAAAAACCGTAGCCAGGATGCACCGCTTGCGCGCCCGTGGCCTGGGCTGCGGCGATGATTTTTTCCCAGCGCAAATAGCTGTCCCGCGCCGCACTGCCACCGATATGCACGGCCTCATCACAGGCCTGCACATGCTTGGCAGTGGCATCCGCAGCCGAATACACCGCCACTGTGCGAATACCCATGCGCTGCGCCGTTGCGGCTACACGGCATGCGATTTCGCCCCGGTTGGCGATGAGGATTTTTTTGAACATGGGTGTCCTTAGGCTTTGGGTTTGTTTTCTGCTTGCAACATGTAAACCATGTGGAGTGCGGGTGCTGGCTGCCCTATGGCGGTCAGGGTAGCGGTATTTTGTTTACCGTTGCGTTCCTCTTGCTCGAACACATGCCCCAGCTTCGCAGCAAAGGGCAAGGAGAGCAAGAACATTTGCGTGGCCCTGGCGGCGTAGAGCAACAGCGTCTTTACATGTTTGAGGGAGTCCATCGCCGGTATCCCCTAGTGCGCCACGACCTGCAGTCCGCGCAGGGCTGCCATCACATCGAAATCAGCATCGCGGTGTAACAGCATGTGCCCATGCGCAATGCAATAACTTGCCAACAACACATCGATCGGGCTGCGCACCGTGTAGCCCTGTGCCCGCAGGGTGCTGTAGTGCTCGGCTGCACTCAGTGCGTTATCCAGGCCACCAATTTCAACGATATCCAAGGCCAACAAAAGGTCGCGGCTTCGCCGCTGCGCTTTGGGCGAGGAAAAACCGCGCATCACCTCAAAAACTACCAGATCAGCCACCGCCAGGTCGACCGTGGCTTCGCCGCCACGCAACCACGCGGCGAGTTGCTCCACCGGCCGATTGCTGGCGCCGCGAAAGTAATCAATCCATACGTTGGAATCGACCAGAATCACTTGGCGCGGCCTCGTTTGGCAGGGCTGGCCTTGGCAATGGGCGCCGCTTTGGCCTTGCGTACGGACTCAGGTACTTGTGGCGCATAAGGCGCGGCGGCAAGTTCATTGACTTGTGTGGCCTGCTGCGAGCGCCACTGCACCCAAGCTTCGTCTGAGTCGT